>JBNKFC010000066.1:0-1853 GCA_050289105.1 Paracoccaceae bacterium
GGCGCCGGCGCGCCAGCGCCTTGCCTATGACGAGCTCTTTGCCCATCAGCTGACCCTGGCACTGGCCCGCGCGTCGCTACGCCGGGGCAAGGGGCGGGCAAGCGTGGCGACCGGCCAGTATCAGCGCAAGGTGCTGGCGGCGCTTCCCTACCGTCCGACCGGCGCGCAGGAGCGCGCGATGGCTGAGATCGCCGCCGACATGGCCGCCGACAAGCGGATGAGCCGGCTTTTGCAGGGCGATGTCGGCTCCGGCAAGACGCTGGTGGCGTTCATGGCGCTTCTGGTCGCGGTCGAGGCGGGCGGGCAGGGGGTGATGATGGCCCCGACCGAAATCCTCGCGCGCCAGCATCTGGAGAGCCTTCGCCCGCTGTCCGAGGATGCCGGCGTGGTGCTGGAACTGTTGACCGGCCGCGACAAGGGGACGGAACGTGCCGCCAAGCTGAAGGCGCTGGCCGAGGGAAGGATCCACATCCTCGTCGGCACTCATGCGGTCTTTCAGAAGGATGTGGTCTTTCACGATCTCCGGCTCGCGATCGTCGACGAACAGCACCGCTTCGGCGTTGCCCAGCGGATGGAGCTTGGCGCGAAAGGGCTGACGGCGGATGTTCTGGTGATGACCGCAACGCCGATTCCGCGCTCGCTCAGCCTCGCGCAATATGGCGACATGGATGTCTCGATCCTCGACGAGAAGCCTGCGGGGCGAAAGCCGGTCAAGACCGCGCTCGTCTCGGCCGGCCGCTACGACGAGGTGGTCGGGCATCTGAGGCAGGCGGTGGCCGAGGGGCGTCAAGCCTATTGGGTCTGCCCGCTGGTCGAGGAAAGCGAGCTGGTGGACCTGACGGCGGCGGAAGACCGGTTCAAGGCGTTGCGCGCGGCCTTGGGCGAGGGGGTCGTCGGCCTTGTCCACGGTCAGATGCCGCCGGCCGAAAAGGATGCGGCGATGGCGGAGTTCGCTGCGGGAAGGACAAAGGTTCTGGTGGCGACAACGGTGATCGAGGTCGGCGTCAACGTTCCCAATGCCTCGATCATGGTGGTCGAGCGGGCCGAGATCTTCGGCTTGGCGCAGCTTCACCAGCTCAGGGGCCGGGTCGGGCGCGGATCGGCCGAATCGACCTGCCTGCTGATGTATCAGCCGCCCTTGAACGAGGGCGCCGAACGCCGGCTCGCGATCCTGCGGGAAACCGAAGACGGCTTCCGCATTGCCGAGGAGGATCTCGCCATGCGCGGGGCAGGCGACCTGATCGGCACCGCGCAATCCGGCCTGCCTAAATTCCGCATCGCCGATCTGGAACGCCAGTCTGCACTGATGGCTGTCGCGCAGACCGATGCCCGCAAACTTCTGGCGGACGATCCCGGCCTGACCTCGCCCCGCGGCGCGGCGGCGCGGGTGCTCCTGTGGCTGATGGAGCAGGATCGCGCGATCCGTCTGATTAGCGTCGGCTAACCGGAAATCTCACTTCGTTCGCGAATGTTCTTAAAAAGTTCTTTACAAACCGTATTCGCTATGAGAACAAATTAGCAACGCAGACGAAACTGAGGAGCGATCCGATGAAAACCGATCTGAAATCCGTCCTGATCCGTGCGCGCGGAACGCTGGCGCAGGACATGGCCGGCCTCGCATCCCTGATTGTCATGCTGCTCGTCGGGCTGCATCTGCCGAGCCTGATCTGACCCTTTGCCTTACTGCCTCGCGGTTCTCCGCCGGTTTTGCGCCTGTCCCCAGTCCCCGGCTCTCCCCGAGCCAAGCGCCCGGAATACGGAAATCGCCTCCTGCCGCCGCCTCCCGAACCGGAGCGCGGCGGTTTTTTTTGTCGGCGCGCGTGCCGCATCGATCCGCCTGGGGGGCGTCGCCC
>JBNKFC010000067.1:0-8925 GCA_050289105.1 Paracoccaceae bacterium
TGCCGCAGAAGTGCGCCCTTTGCGGTGAGCCCGTCCAGTTCGAAATCGCGCAGGATGAACTTCAGCGTGACCTCGGCGGCGGTTCCCTTCATCTCGTAGACATGCAGGAAGCCCTCACGATCTTCGGTCGTCTCTGGCGTCATCGTCACATGCGGCAGGGTCTGGATGATCTTCGCCCCAAGATGGAGCGCGTTGACGAGCTTGTCCTTCGCGGTGCCGGGGTGGATCGAGACGCCCTTGATCGTCACCGTGGCGCCGTCGGCGGAAAAGCTTTCGTATTCGACCTCGCCCACGGCGGCGCCATCGAAGGTATAGGCGAAATCGGCGCTAAGGTCGGCGGGCAGGCGTTCGTCGACGCCGTGACCGATCTCCTCATCCGGCGTGAAGGCGATGCGGATCTTCCCGTGCGGAATCGACGGGGTGTCCAGCAGGTGCCGCGCGGCGGTCATGATCACCGCGACGCCGGCCTTGTCGTCCGCCCCGAGAAGCGTTGTGCCGCTTGCAGTGACGATGTCGTGCCCGGTCTTGGTGCCGAGATAGGGCGAGGACTCAGGTGAAAGCGTGAGGCCGGGCGCATCGGGATAGCTGATCGCACCGCCGTTGTAGTTGCGGTGAACGACCGGTTTGACCCCCGAGGCATGAAACGCGGGCGCGGTATCGACATGGGCGAGAAGGCCGATCGTGGGCGCGCCATCCGCCGTCGCCGGGATCGTTGCAAGGACCACGCCGTAATCCGTCAGCCGGACATCTTCGGCACCGATCTCGGTCAGTTCGGCGAGGAGAAGCCGCTGGAGGTCGAGCTGTATCGCCGTGCTGGGTTTCGTCCCGCTCTCCTCGTCACTCTGGGTGTCGATGGCCGTATAGCGCACGAGACGCTCTTCCAGTTCACGGTCGAATTCGGTGCGCATCTGTCGTCTCCGGAATGGGTCCGGTCAAGCCCTGTGGCGGGCGAGCCCGAACGTTTCGGCATGGTCGTCGACCAGTCGGCGCTCGGCGGCGCTGGTCTTCTGGTGGCGGGGATAATGCGGCGCGGCGCGGTCGTCGAGAAGGGCCGTCCAGCCACTCGTGGTGGCGAAAAAGCGTTCGACGCCGGCGATGCCGAATTCCCGGAGAAAGCCCTGCACCACCGTATCGAGGTAGCTCAGGAGGATCGGGTGGTGGTTCGCCGGCAGGGCGTGATCTTCGTCCACCGCGTAGATCTCGATCCGGTGCGCCCAGCTTGGCGCCACCGTCAGCCGGTCATGCGCAACGGCGTGGCGGCGATACGCAGCCTCGCGACGGTCGAGAAGCGCCCAGTCGTCGCGCGGCACGGCGGCGACGAGGCCGTCGATCTCGGTCGGCGCCGGTTCGGCAGAAAGATAAGGCCAATCGCGCAGCTTCGTGTGCCGCCAGACTCGCCGCCATCCCGAAAGCCGCGCCGGTTCTCCGGGCGCATAGTCATGTGTCGCCCGGTTGACGAGCGAGCCGTAGCCGAAGAAGGCGGGATGGCGGTCGGTGGTCATCCTTCCTTCATCGCGCGGCGGGCGAAGCTGTGCAAGGGGCGTCTGAACCGCACGGGAAAGTGTCGTATTCCATTGCATACCCTCTTGCCGAGACGGCCCTATCCGCGCTAACCAGATCCCGTCAGGATCGGGAGAATCCGGGCGGGGCCCAGCCCCGGACCGGTGCCGAAGGAGCAACCGCCCCGGTAAACTCTCAGGCTCAAGGACCGTCCTGACAGCGGAACTCTGGAGAGAGGCCACATGGCCCGCCGAAGGGATAACGATCTCAGGCGAAAGGACAGAGGGGGCATCGAAACGGGCGGGTTACTCCGCCCTCAGCGATGCCGGACCCGTGAAACCGGCCTGACATGAGGATATGGCGATGGCCGGTCTCGAACGGACGGTACTCTACGATCTGCATCTGAGCCTTGGCGGCAAGATGGTGCCCTTCGCGGGCTACGAGATGCCGGTGCAATACCCGATGGGCGTGCTGAAAGAGCATCTCCATACCCGCGCCTCGGCTGGCCTTTTCGATGTGAGCCATATGGGCCAGATCCTCTTGACCGCGAAGTCGGGCCGGGTCGAGGATGCGGCCCTCGCGCTTGAACGGCTGGTACCGGTTGATGTGGCCGGGCTGAAGGAAGGCCGCCAGCGCTACGCGATGTTCACGAATGAGGCGGGCGGGATCCTCGACGACCTGATGGTCGCCAACCGGGGCGATCACCTATTCCTCGTCGTCAATGCCGCCTGCAAGGACGCCGATTTCGCGCATCTCAAGGCGGGGTTGCCGGACTGCGATGTCGGCATGGTGACAGACCGGGCGCTTCTGGCGCTCCAGGGGCCGAAGGCGGAGGCTGCGCTTGCCCGGCTCGTTCCGGATGTCATCGATCTCACCTTCATGGACGTGGCGATCAGGACCTGGGATACGGCGGAGCTGTGGATCTCGCGCTCCGGCTATACCGGTGAGGACGGGTTCGAGGTCTCGGTCCCGGCGATCTTCGCCGAAGCGTTTGCGAAGCGACTTCTCGACATGGAGGAGGTGGCGCCCATCGGCCTTGGCGCGCGTGACAGCCTCCGGCTCGAGGCGGGCATGTGCCTTTACGGCCATGACATCGACGAGACGACCTCTCCGGTTGAAGGCAACCTGACCTGGGCCATCCAGAAGGCCCGACGTGCCGGCGGGGCGCGGGAAGGCGGCTTTCCGGGCGCCGCGCGCATCCTGAAGGAACTGGCCGAAGGCCCGTCGCGCCGCCGCGTCGGCTTGCGTCCGGAAGGGCGGGCGCCGATGCGCGAGGGGACGCAAGTCTTTGACGGGCCAGAGGGCGGCGAAAGCATCGGGACGATCACCTCCGGCGGCTTTGGCCCGTCGATCGAGGCGCCGATGGCAATGGCCTATCTGCCCGCGGATCTGGCCGAAGGAGCGATTGTCTACGGCGAAGTGCGGGGCAAGCGTCTGCCGGCCGCCATTTCTCCGATGCCGTTCCAGCCCACCAACTACAAACGTTGATCAACAGGGAAGAGACCGATGAAATATACCGAAGACCATGAATGGCTCCGCGTCGAAGGCGATACCGTCGTCGTGGGCATCACCGAACATGCCTCCGAACAGCTGGGCGACGTCGTCTTTGTCGAGCTTCCCGAGGCCGGGCGGACCGTGTCGAAGGATGACGAGATCGTCGTGATCGAAAGCGTCAAGGCCGCCTCCGATATCCGTGCGCCCCTTGACGGCGAAATCGTCGAGGTCAATCAGGACGTCGCGGACAATCCGGGCATGGTGAACGAGGACCCGACCGGCAAGGCGTGGTTCTTCAAGATGAAGGTGGCCGACATGTCCGCGCTCGACGGGCTGATGGACGAGGCCGCCTACAAGGACCTGATCGGATAAGGACGAGACCCATGCCCTTCACCCCTACCGGATACCTGCCCTACGACTTCGCCAACCGCCGACATATCGGCCCCTCGCCGGCCGAGATGGAGGAGATGTTCAAGGTGCTGGGGGTGAAGGATCTTGACGAACTGATCGACCAGACGGTCCCGAAGAGCCTCAGGCAGGACAAGCCGCTGGACTTCGGCAAGGCGAAGTCCGAACGCGAACTCCTTTGGTTCATGCGGCAGGTGGCGAAGAAGAACAAGGTCTTCACCACGATGATCGGCCAGGGCTTTTACGGCACCGTCTGCCCGCCGGCGATCCAGCGCAACATTCTGGAAAATCCCGCCTGGTACACGGCCTACACGCCCTATCAGCCGGAGATCAGCCAAGGCCGGCTTGAGGCTTTGCTGAACTACCAGACGATGGTCTGCGACCTGACGGGACTCGAGATCGCCAACGCGTCCCTGCTGGACGAGGCGACGGCGGCGGCGGAAGCAATGACGATGGCGCAGCGCGTTGCGAAATCCAAGGCCACGCGCTTCTTCGTCGATCAGGAATGTCACCCGCAGAACATCGCCGTGATGCGAACGCGCGCCCGTCCGCTGGGGATCGAGATCGTCGTGGGCGATCCGGTCGATCTTGATCCGACGGCCGTCTTCGGCGCGATCTTCCAGTATCCCGGAACGCACGGCTACCTGATGGACTTCACCAAGGCCATTGCCGCGCTTCATGACCACGGCGCCATCGGTATCGTTCTCGCCGACCCGCTGGCGCTGACCATCCTCAAGGAGCCGGGCGCGATGGGGGCGGATATCGCCGTCGGCTCGACCCAGCGCTTCGGTGTCCCGATGGGCTATGGTGGTCCGTCGGCGGCCTATATGGCCTGCAAGGATGAGCACAAGCGCAGCATGCCGGGGCGGATCGTCGGCGTTTCCATCGACGCGCAGGGCGGCAAGGCTTACCGGCTGTCGCTCCAGACCCGGGAGCAGCATATCCGCCGCGAAAAGGCCACCTCCAACGTCTGCACCGCGCAGGCGCTTCTGGCCAATATCGCAAGCTTCTATGCGGTCTTCCACGGCCCCGAGGGGTTGAAGGCCATCGCCCAACGCATCCACCGCAAGGCCGTGCGCGTCGCGCGGGGGCTGGAAGAGGCCGGCTACAAGGTCGGTCCGAAGCATTTCTTCGACACGATCACTGTCGAGGTCGGCCCCATGCAGGGCGTGATCCTGAAGGCCGCGCGGCGGGAGCGGATCAACCTGCGCAAGGTGGGGGAGACGAAGATCGGCATCTCGCTCGACGAGACCACGCGGCGCGATACGGTCGAGCGGCTGTGGCGGGCTTTCGGGATCGAGCGCAAGGACGACGATTTCACCGTTCACTACCGCATCCCCGACGCCCTACTGCGGAAGTCGGACTATCTGACCCACCCGGTCTTCCACATGAACCGGGCCGAGACCGAGATGATGCGCTACATGCGCCGCCTCGCCGACCGCGACCTCGCGCTTGACCGGGCGATGATCCCGCTCGGGTCCTGCACGATGAAGCTGAACGCGGCGGCCGAGATGATGCCGATCACCTGGCCGGAATTCTCGAACCTCCACCCCTTTGCCCCGGCCGATCAGGCGCAGGGCTATGCGGAACTGTTCCACGACCTGTCGGAGAAGCTCTGCACGATCACCGGCTACGACGCGATGAGCCTCCAGCCGAATTCCGGCGCGCAGGGCGAATATGCCGGCCTTCTGACCATTCAGGCCTATCACGAGGCAAGGGGGCAGGGGCACCGCGACATCTGCCTCATCCCGGTCTCTGCCCACGGCACCAACCCCGCCTCGGCCCAGATGGCCGGAATGAAGGTGGTCGTGGTGAAGTCGGCCGAGAACGGCGATATCGACGTCGAGGACTTCCGGGCGAAGGCCGGGGCGGCAGGTGACAACCTCGCCGCCTGCATGATCACCTATCCCTCGACCCACGGCGTCTTCGAAGAGACGGTGCGCGAAGTCTGCAAGATCACGCATGAATTCGGCGGGCAGGTGTATATCGACGGGGCCAACATGAACGCGATGGTCGGACTGGTCCGGCCCGGCGATCTGGGGGGCGACGTCAGCCACCTGAACCTCCACAAGACCTTCTGCATCCCGCATGGCGGCGGCGGACCCGGCATGGGGCCGATCGGCGTCAAAGCGCATCTCGCGCCGCATCTGCCGGGCCATCCCGAGACCGGCGGCACCGAAGGGCCGGTCAGCGCGGCACCGCATGGCTCTGCCTCGATCCTGCCGATCTCCTGGGCCTATATCCTGATGATGGGCGGGGCGGGGCTGACGCAGGCGACGAAGGTGGCGATCCTCAACGCCAACTACATCGCCAAGCGTCTCGAAGGGGCCTACGGCGTTCTCTTCAAGGGGCGGAACGGACGGGTGGCGCATGAATGCATCCTCGACACGCGGCCCTTCGCCGACAGCGCCCATGTCACCGTGGACGACATCGCCAAGCGCCTGATCGACAACGGTTTCCATGCGCCGACGATGAGCTGGCCGGTGGCCGGCACGCTGATGGTGGAGCCGACGGAATCGGAGACCAAGGCCGAGCTTGACCGCTTCGTCACCGCGATGCTGTCGATCCGCGACGAGATCGCGGCGATCGAGAAGGGCGAGATCGATCCCGAGAACAACCCGCTGAAACACGCCCCCCACACCGTCAACGCGCTGATCGGCGACTGGGACCGGCCCTACAGCCGCGAACAGGGCTGTTTCCCGCCGGGCGCCTTCCGGGTGGACAAGTACTGGCCGCCGGTCGGACGTGTCGACAACGTCTATGGCGACCGCCACCTCGTCTGCATCTGCCCGCCGGTCGAAAGCTATGCCGACGCTGCGGAATAGCCGTCCCGCCGGCGTAGTTTTCGTGTAGTTTTTCCGTAGTGCGTCCGTCCCTACACATGTGGGGGCGGATGCGGACATTCCCACCGCCCGTTGCCCCGCAGTTGATCTTGGACAAGGTGCGGGCCGCGCCGTCATGATTTCCTTGGCGGGCAGGAACAGGAAAGGGACAGCGCCCATGATGGACATCACCCCGGCCAGTGTCGTTCAGGTCATTCTTCTGGCCCGCGAAGGGGCTGTCGCGGAAGCGCAGCTTCACGAGTTCATCGCGGGCCTCAACACCGACGAGAAGGCGCAGCTGACCGCGATCGCCTGGATCGGACGCGGTTCCTTCGAGGCGGAGGAATTCGACGACGCCGTCGGAACCGCGATGACCGAGGCGACGATCCCGACCGAGGATTACCTGATGGGCATGCCGCATCTGGCTGAGAATCTGGAAGCTGGACTCGAGGCGCTGGGCGTCGATGTGACCGGCGAGGAGGAGGACCTTCTCTGACCCTTGCGGGGCAGAGTTGGGCACCCAATATATTCCTCAAATCGAATATGAGGTGATCCGATGGCGGATGCGGTGAAACTGATCTGTACAACCTGCGGGCAGGCCAACCGGGTGCCGGTGGCGCGGCTGGCCGAGGGGCCGAAATGCGGCTCCTGCGGTGATCCGTTGGTGACGGGCAAGGTGGCCGAGCTTGATCTTGCCGCCCACGACAAGCTGACGCGCGGCGACGACCTGCCGCTGATCGTCGATTACTGGGCGCCCTGGTGCGGGCCCTGCCGGATGATGGCGCCGGAATTCGCCAAGGCCGCTCAGGCGCTGAAGGGCCGGGCGCGGTTCGCCAAGATCGACACGCAGGACCATCCGGCGGTGTCGCAGCGGCTTGGCATCCGCGGCATTCCGCTCCTGATCCTCTGGCACAAGGGCCGCGAAGTCGCCCGGCTTCCCGGCGCGCGTCCGGCGGCCGAGATCGAGGCGTTCGTCCGCTCGAAAGCCGGCGCGGCCGTCTGATCCGCGCCGGGTCTTTCCTTCGGCGTCAGGGCGCTTCGTAACCGGGCGTGTCCCAAGGCATCCCGTCGCCCGGCCGTTCTTCCTCCCCGCCCTGGCTTCGGGCGAGGAACGCTTGGGCGAAAAGTCGTTCCGCCTCGGTCAACTCCTCCGCCACGGCCCGAAGGTCCTCTTCGCTCCCGATCGTTTGAAGGCCAGGCTCGTCGACCAGAAGCGCCGGCGTGACGATAAAGAGCCGCCCCCCCGCCGATTGGACCGCCCCGCGCTCAAGCCGCACCCGCGCGGCAGCGGGGGCCTCGCCGCCCGGCAGGAAGACGAGGACCTCCTCCGTCATGAGGTTCCAGCCGCTGCAGCAGGGTTCGGCACGCCATTGTAGCCCAGATGCAGAAGCGTCGAGGCGCACATCGACCAGTCGTTCGACTTCATGATGCAGTCGACCCCACCGCCTGGGGCGCAGACGGCGCAATTGGCGTTCGGCGCCCCGAAGACGCCCCAGGACCCGCCGCAATTGCAGTTCGAGGAGGCATATTCATCGGGCGCGTTGAAAATATGCCCCGTCTCGTGCGCAAAGACGCGGTCGATCTGGTTGGAGCCCCAGCCGTCATTGCCGAAATGCATGACGAGCTTCGGCCCGCCAAGCCCGGCATAGGCGAAGTGCTTGAGCTGATATTTCGTGAAGAAGGCGACATACGCCCAGTTGGCGCCAAGCTGGGTGCGAAGGTTCCGCGCGTGCCGGCGGGCGCCCGCAATGCCCGCCGGCAGGCTGAGCTGCTGCAGGGCCGCGTCGCGCCACGGCGCCTCGAAATCCTCGTAATTGTTGCCGTTGGTCACCTCGGGCACATCGACCGTCACGACCCGGATATCGTGCACGAAGGTCACGTCGCGCGCCGGTGACTGGCTGGCGAGGAACGAGAGGCCGTTCTGCACCTCGGACACGACCAGCGTCTGGTCCTGCTGGCTCAGCCGCAGGGAGGCCTTGTCGCCGCTGACGAGGATGAGCCCGACGGCGACGCGGCCGGTGAGGCGCGCCGACAGCGGCGGCTCGGCTTCGGCCTCGGGTGCCGGGGCGGGACCCTCCTCGCCGGCCTCCTGCGCGACCTCGTCGCCGGGCAGATGCAGGGGCATCGGTCCCCCGGCGGTTTCCGCGCCCCAGGTCAGGCCCTGATAGGGCCGATCGAGCTTCCGCGCGCGCGTCTCCGGTGCGTTGCGCAGATCGAAGGCGGCGCGGCCGAGGGTTTCGGTCAGCGTCGGGGCCCCGGCCAGTTCCGGCTCACGCTCCGGCGCGCCGGCGGGGGCCTCGGTCACGCCGCCCTCGGCGATGGCGAGGCGGCCGTATTCGTGGAAGACCTGCGCCACCCGGCGGCGCGGCGTGAGTTCAAGTGCTTGCGCCTCTTCGGCGAATGTCAGGAATTCTGCGGTATCGAGATCGGCGGTCATGATAGGCAACTCCAATGACGTCATGAAATGCGGGCAGTCTACCACAAAGCGAGATTCGCCGCCACGAGCGCCGCGGCCCCGGCGCTTGTCCCGCGCGGATGCAAAGTTCGAAGAATGTCGGCCAAGTCCGCTTGACAATACCGCGTCGCTGGGCCACATGAGCACCCGGTGCGGGGCAGTAGCTCAGTTGGGAGAGCGCGTCGTTCGCAATGACGAGGTCAGGGGTTCGATCCCCCTCTGCTCCACCAAAGAATTTCTTTATAT
>JBNKFC010000068.1:0-9102 GCA_050289105.1 Paracoccaceae bacterium
CGAGTTTCGGCACGTCCTTCGCCCCCGCCGAGCCGCGGCCCGAAAGCGAGGGGTTTTCCATGAAGAAACGGTGGCAATTGAAGAGGTCGTCGCGCCCCTCGGGCAGGTCGCGGACATAGCGCCCGTCAGGCATCAGAACCCAGCTTTGCGCCTCGTCGGCAAGGTTCGCCGCCATGATCTGGCTGACGATCTGTGCCTTGACGGTGGGGTTGGTCGCCTCGACCAGCGTTTCAACCCGGCGGTTGAGGTTGCGGCCCATCCAGTCGGCGGAGGAAAAGAAGACGCGGGCATGTTTCGAGGGCAGACCGTGACCATTGCCGAAACAGATGATGCGGCTGTGTTCAAGGAACCGGCCAACGATGGATTTCACGCGGATATTCTCGGATAGGCCCTTGATCCCCGGCCGGACGCCGCAGATGCCGCGTATGACGAGCTCGATCTTCACGCCGGCCTGAGAGGCCGCGTAAAGGGCATCGACCATATCGGATTCGATCAGTGAGTTCATCTTGGCCCAAATCGCCGCAGGCTTGCCGGCCTTCGCATGCTCTGCCTCAGCCGCGATCAACTCCAAGAGGCGCGGTTTCAGGCTGATTGGCGAAATCGCGATATTCTCCAGACCCTCGGGCTGCACATAACCAGAGAGGTAGTTGAAGACCTTGGTCGCGTCGCGGCCAAGCGGTGCGTCGCAGGTGAAGAAACTGAGGTCCGTGTAGATGCGGGCCGTGATCGGGTGATAGTTGCCGGTGCCGTAATGGGTATAGGTCACGAGGTTCTCGCCCTCGCGCCGCACCACAGTCGAGATTTTGGCGTGGGTCTTGTAGTTGATGAACCCATAGACGACATGCGCGCCCGCGCGTTCCAACCTGCGCGACTGGCGGATATTGGCGGCCTCATCGAACCGCGCTTTCAGTTCCACGAGCGCGGTGACGGATTTCCCCGCCTCCGCTGCCTCGCAGAGCGCCGAGACGATGGGGCTGTCCTGTGATGTCCGGTAAAGCGTCTGTTTGATCGCCAGAACATTCGGGTCCGCCGCCGCCTGACTGAGGAAGCGGATCACCACGTCGAAGGTTTCGTAAGGATGATGCAGCAGCATGTCCTTCTGGCGGATCGCCGCGAACATGTCGCCGTCATGGTCCTGCACCCGTTCGGGCACGCGCGGCGTGAAGGATGGCCATTGCAGGTCGCGGCGGCTGTCGAGCACCAGTTCCTTCAGGTCGGCCATGCCAACCATGCCCTTGACCTCGACCACCTCGTCCGGCGCGACCGCCAGTTCCTCCATGATCAGTGCGCGCAGGGCTTCGGGCGCGCCTGCGGTGATCTTCATGCGGATCACCTGGCCCCGGCGCCGGCGTTTCAGCGCCGTCTCGAATTCCCGCACGAGGTCTTCCGCCTCGTCCTCCACCTCGAGGTCACTGTCGCGCAGGACGCGGAAGGTGCAGTGGCCGGTATCGCGGTAGCCGGGAAAGAGCGAGCCGAGATGGAGAAGTAGCAATTCCTCCATCGGGAGGAAGCGCTTGCCGCCGGGCAGGGCGACGAACCGGGCGATCTGCTGCGGGATCGGTAGAAGGGCCTGAAGGTGGCGGCGGTCGGTCGCACGCTCAAGCTCCAGCGCGAGGCAGAAACCGGTATTGGGGATGAAGGGGAACGGGTGGGCGGGGTCGATAGCCAGCGGCGAAAGCACCGGGAAGACCCGGTTGAGGAAGTAGTCGGCGAGGAATTCCTCGTCACGTTTGGTCAGCTTCGAGCGGGTGAGGAGCGTGATCCCGGCCGCCTCCATCTCGCGCTTGAGCTTGTTCCAGACGGTCTGCTGCATCTGCATCAGCCGCCGCGCGTCGTCGTTGATGAGCTTGAGCTGTTCGGCCGGGCTGAGCCCGTCATCAGAGGGCATCGCATTTCCCTCGCGCACAAGCTCGCGCAGGCCCGCGACGCGGACGGTGTAGAACTCGTCGAGGTTGGTGGCCGAGATCGACAGGAACCTCACCCGTTCCAGGAGCGGCACGCGGGGGTTGCGTGCCTCGTCTAAGACGCGCCAGTTGAAAGCGAGCCAGCTCATTTCACGGTTGAAGAACCGGTGCGCGCCGGCGATCTGCGCCTCGGGCAGGGATACGGGTGCGGGGAAGGGGGCCTTGAGGAAATCTGCCTGGGTCATGTGCGGCTTATCGGTCCCATCTCGTAACGATTTTATGTCGCGCGCCCGGGCATCATGGCTTGTCCGAGCCGCCGCTGTCCAGCACCTCGGCGGCCAGAGCCCGCGTCACGGCGCCGCCCCTGGCCAGCGCCCGCGCGTCGAGTTCGGCGACAAGCCGCCGCGCGGCGGCGAAGGAGCGGTCCATGCGCGGCAGAAGCCAGTCGATCAGCGTCGGCGCGACGGTGATCTGGCGGTCGGCGAAGAGCTTGACAAGGACGGCGCCGAGCAGCGCGTCATCGGGCGGGTTCAGCGTCGCAACGGCGGTGCCTTGCATCCGCGACAGAAGGTCGGGCAACCGCAATCCCCATTCGCCCGGCGCCCGGCTTGCCGTCAGAAGCAGAAGCCCGCCGGTCTCGGCCATGCGGTTATGGAGGTGAAAAAGCGTCTCCTCGTGCCGTCCGGCCACCTCGTCGGCATCCTCCACGACGACGGCATCCGGCGGGATCTCCGGATCGAAGAGATCGCCGCCCTTCACGATCATCGCTTGCCGCTCTTGGGCGAAGACCTCGGCAAGGTGGCTCTTGCCCGACCCTTCGGGGCCGATCAGCAGGAGTTTCCGCCCGGGCCAGAGGGCCGGCGCATCGATCATCGCGACGGCCTCGGCATTCGACGGCGAGACGAAAAAATCCTCGCGCCCCAGTGCGGGGCGCACCGGCAGGTCGAAGGTCAGCTGGCGCGGCATGTCAGGCCTCGTCCTCCTTCGACAGGCCCTTGTAGAGGCGGCTGTCGAGGTACTGCGATATCCCGAACCGGGCCAGGACCCCGATCGCGGCGGCGACCGGCACCGCGACAAGCATGCCGACGAAGCCAAAGAGCGTACCGAACGCCGAAAGCGCAAAAAGAAGCCAGACCGGGTGCAGCCCGACCGAATTGCCGACGAGTTTCGGCGTGATGATGTTGCCTTCGAGGAACTGGCCGATGGCGAAGATGCCGGCGATGATGCCGATCTGCACCCAGTCGCCCCAGAACTGGAAGAAGGCGAGGCCGATGGCCAGCGCCCCGCCGATCAGCGCGCCCACGTAAGGAATGAAGGTGATGAGCCCGGCAATGGCCCCGACGATCAGCCCGAAATCGAGGCCCGCCACCATCAAGGACACCGAATAGAACGTGCCGAGTATCAGGCAGACTGAAACCTGACCCCGAACGAACCCGGCGAGCACGCTGTCGATATCGCGGGCGAGTGTGCGGATCATGTCGCGATGATCGCGCGGCAACCAACTGTCGATCTTTGCCACCATGTTGTCCCAGTCGAGCAAGAGGTAGAAGGCAACGACCGGGACGACGACGATGAAGACGACGGCGTTGATCACTGACAGCGCCGAGGACAGGAGCCCGCTCGCCAGTTCTCCGCCCTTCGACTGGATGGTCTTGCCGATGGAAACCAGCGTCTCGCGCACGACGCTTTGCTGATCCATGATCGAGGGGAACTTCGCGGTCAGGAAGGCCTGGAGCTCGCCGAAGATCGTCGGCGCCGCGTTGACCAGCTGGGCGAGCTGGCGCACCAGCATCGGCACGATCAGCAGCGCGAGAAGGATGAAGATGACGAGCGCGATGATCGAGATGACCGAGGTCGCCGCCGTCCGGCTCAGCCCGGCGCGTTCCAGCCGGTCGGCCACGGGGTCGAGGAAGTAGGCCACGGCGCCGCCGACAAGGAAGGGCAGGATGACGTTCCCGAGACCCCAGAGCACGGCGAAGAACACCGCCGCCGCGATGCCCCAGTATTTCATCTGCTGCCGCGCCGGCAGTGCCATCGGTATCTCCTAAGTCGCGCGGTCAGTCATGGCCCAAGCCGGCGCGCGGCGCAAGCGTCGCAGCGGTCCGCTTTCCCTTGCGCAGAATCGGCAGGCGCGTATTCTGCCGCCAATCAAGGGAACGCCGCAGTGCAGAAACACGCCGATTTCGCCGAATTCACGGAGATCACGCCCTCGGCGTCGATCGATGCGGCGCGGCATGGCTGGCGGGCGAAATGCCTTCAGCGCCTGATCCGGATCGAGCTTCCGGTTCCTAAAACGGTGGCATTGTCCTGCGACACCGTGCGCCTGATCGCGTCCGGACAGATGCCGGACACCGAAAAGCTTGCCGCGGTCTTCGCCGGTGCGCTCGTCTCGATCCGGCCGTCTCCGGCCAATCCCGACTGGGGCGGGCCGGGGACCGTGCTGAACGTCGGAATGAACGCGGCCAAACACGCCGAGTTCGCCCGCGACCACGGGGCCGCCCACGCCAATGCAATTTATCTCGGCTTCGTGCAGTCCTACGCGATCCACGTTGCGCGGCTCGACCCGGACATGTTCACCGCTGAACCGTCCTCCGAGGCGCTGGCCGCCGCGCTCGCGGCATACGAGGCGGAGATGGACGAGGAATTTCCGCAGTCGCCGGCCCGCCAGTTCGGCGAGGTGCTTCGCTCCATGGCGCGCGCCTGGGAGGGCACGACCGCGCGGCTCCTTCGCGAGGCGAAGGGTGCGCCGCCGGAAGCCGCGCTTGGCCTCATCGTTCAGGAAATGGCTCAGCCCGTCGGGCCGGGGCTGTCGGGGGCCGGCACGATCCAACTGATCGAGCCGGTAACCGGTGCGCCGCAGGTGACAGGCCGGTTCCGCGGCCTCAACCCCGCGAACCGCAAGTCGGAGGAAACGCTCTATCTGGTGAAGGACAAGCGAGGCCACTCGCTGGAAGAGGCGGCGCCCGAGGTTTTTGCCACCCTTCAGGACCAGTGCCGCATGTGCCGTGTGAAGCTCCGCGAAGAGATGTTGATCGAGTTCGCGCTGGAGAACGGCGCGCTCAAGGTCATCGACGCGGTGAAGGTGCAGAAATCGTCCCGCGCGGCGGTCCGCATCGCCGTGACACTGGCCAAGGACAAGATCATCAGCCGGGAGGAGGCGATCCTCAGGGTGGAGCCTCGGGCCCTGTCGGAACTGCTGCATTACCAGGTCGATCCGCGCCTGCCGCGCGACCGGGTCGCGCGCGGCATCGCCGCCAGTCCCGGTGCAGCCTCCGGCAAGATCGTCTTTTCCGCCGCGGACGCGCAGGCCGCCGCCGCGCGCGACGAACGCTGCATCCTCGTCCGCCGCGAAACCGCGCCGGAGGATATCCGCGGCATGCATGCCGCTGTCGCGGTCCTGACCGAACGCGGCGGCATCACCAGCCATGCCGCGGTCATCGCCCGCGGTCTTGGCCTTCCCTGCATCGTCGGGGCGTCGGACCTGAGCCTCAACACGCGGGAAAAGACGTTCAAGGTTCGCGACGGTCGCATATTCCGCGAAGGCGACATCATCACCGTTGACGGCACCAACGGCGAGGTCCTGGCCGGCACCGCAGAGATGCTGGAACCCGCGCTCGACGAATGGTTCCGCACGCTCCTGCACTGGGCCGACAACGTCCGTGACATCGGCGTGCGCGCCAATGCCGACACGCCCGACGATGCCCGCACCGCCCGGATGTTCGAGGCCGAGGGCATCGGCCTTTGCCGGACCGAGCACATGTTCTTCGACGAAGACCGGCTGACGGTCATGCGCGAGATGATCTTCGCCGATACCGCAAAGGATCGGAAGGTGGCGCTCGACCGGCTTCTGCCGATGCAGCGCGCCGATTTCATCGCGCTCTTCGACATCATGGCGGGGCTGCCGGTCTGCATCCGGCTTTTCGACCCGCCCTTGCACGAATTCCTGCCGCATGACCGCGAAGGGATGCGGGAACTGGCCGAGGCGCTCGACCGGCCGCTGTCGGAAGTCACGCGGCGGGTCGATGCCCTTAGCGAGTTCAACCCGATGCTCGGCATGCGCGGCGTGCGGATCGGCGTGACCGTGCCCGAGATCTACGAGATGCAGGCGCGGGCGATCTTCGAGGCGACGGTCGAAGCCTCGAAGCGCGGCGCGGCGGTGGTGCCCGAGGTGATGATCCCGCTCGTCTCGGCCAAGCGCGAGGTGGAACTGGTCAAGACCCGGGTCGATGCGGTTGCGGCAGCCGTGCGGACGGCCACGGGCGCGGATTTCGACTACCGGCTCGGCGTGATGGTCGAAACCCCGCGCGCGGCCCTCCGCGCCGGCGAGATCAGCCAGCACGCGGCATTCCTCTCGTTCGGCACGAACGACCTCACCCAGATGACCTACGGCCTGTCGCGCGACGACGCGGGTCGCTTCATGGGCGATTACGTCCAGCAAGGGGTCTACCCTGAGGACCCATTCCACGTTCTCGACGAGGACGGGGTCGGCGAATTATTGCTCATTGGGAGTGCCAGAGGGCGCGAAATGCGACCTGATGTGACGCTTTCCGTCTGCGGAGAGCATGGCGGAAACCCGGCTTCGATCGCATTTTGTCGCAGGTCGGGCTTCGATTATGTCTCCTGTTCGCCCTTCAGGGTGCCTGTCGCGCGACTTGCCGCGGCACATTTCGCGCTTGTTGATCCGCGCGGGCCTATGGAAAATAATTGAATATCATGATGTTAATCTGGCGTGCGGGTGCCGTCGCCAGGATTGAGGGTGTTTCCGATCCGGAAACATGAGCGCCCGCTCGCCGAGCCCCTGTTGCGGAAAGGCCGCAAGGGTGGACGTGCCGGGTGCTATCGGCTATGCCCACCGGGTCAAAGCCTTGGGGGGCTGTGGCTCGACGAAGCAATTCGGGAAAGAACTATGTCAGTGCTGAAGTGCTGGACCGGGAGCATGGTCATGCTCCTCGCCCTCGCCGGAGGCGTGCATGCCGAGATGACGGTGAGCCAATCCAACGATCCGACGGCGGCGGTAGGGATGAACCTGACTGCATTACTGGGACAGGAAAAAGCTGCTTTGGGCGCCGTCAGCGGTGCGCGGCTCGAAGCGATCATGACGCCACCGGCACCGGCGGCGAAGAAGAAATCCAAGGCGGGCGATATCGCCTACGACGCCGCCTGGCTTACCAGCCAGCCGGCCGCGAAGGGTGGGGCGGAGTTTGAATGCCTTGCCACCGCGCTCTACTTCGAAGCGCGCGGAGAGGGGATCAAGGGGCAGGCTGCGGTCGCCGAAGTGATCCTGAATCGGGTCGAGAGCCCGTCCTTCCCGAAAACGATCTGCGGTGTCGTGAACCAGTCGAACGGTCGGGGATGCCAATTCTCCTATACCTGCGACGGTTATGCCGACCGCATCCGCGATCCGGGCGCGTGGAGCGTCGCGGGCAAGATCGCGCGGGCGATGATGGATGGCGCGCCGCGCCAACTCACGGACGGGGCGACCTATTTCCACACGCCTTCGGTGCGTCCGTCCTGGGCGCGGCGGTTCGAACTGACCACGAAGATCGGCCGGCACATCTTCTATCGCGCGCCGATCCAGACGGCGATGAACTAGCGCGCTTCGGCCCGGCCGTCCGGCGTCGGGCCGAAACGCCGTTGGCCGGGGCCGGGCGCTCAAACGCCGCCTTCGGACTTCCGGCGCGGGCGGGCGTTGTTATGATGCCCGCAACACCGCCGGAGTAGCCTTCATGACCGACGAGACCCGCGTTGCCTTCGCCCCCCTGGACGAGAGGGCAGAGATGATGGCCGGCGCGAACCCGCCCGACCGGTTGAGTCTGCGCGACCACATCGTCACCGCCGATATCGGCGCGTTCCAGGTCGAGCGTGGCGCGCCGCAAAGGCTGCGCTTCAACGTCGTGGTGGAACTCGCGCCCCAAGATGCGGCGGGCGACGATGTCGACCGCATTCTCTCCTACGACCGGATCACCGAAGCGATCGCCGCCGAACTGGCGGCTGAACGGCTGAACCTGCTGGAAACTCTCGCCGAGCGCATCGCATCCCGCATCCTCGTCGAACCGCAGCCGGTGCGGGTGTTCCTGCGGATCGAGAAACTCGATCGCGGCGTTGGCGCGCTCGGCGTCGAGATCGTGCGCGCGCGCGAAGAGGTGTTGGCCCCGACCAGTGTCGACACGGCGCCACGGCCGGTGGTCCATTGCCTCGGCCCGTCGGCGGACCTGACCGCGACCACCGGCGCGGGACCGGCAGTGCTGGTGCCGGCGCTTCCGCAAACCCCGTTGCCCGATGCGGCGACGAATGAGGCGCGGCGGCGCATCGCCCTTCTGGCGATCGAGCAGGCGGCCTGGGCCATCGCCTCGCGGCACCCGGAGCTGACGGTTGTGGCGACGCGGACCGAACTCGACTGGGCGATGAAGCGGGGCGAGAGGGTGGTCTGGGCCCCGTCGAAGATCGTGCTCGACACGCCCGGCACCCCAGAGGATACCGATCCGGCTACGCTGTCGGCCTGGCTCGCCGGAGAGATAGCCGCAACCCGGCTCGTGCTTCACGGCGATGTTGCAATCCCGGCGGGATGCCGCGTGCCGGTCGAGCGGGGATGAACTGGCCTGCTTGCCAAACGCAAGACATGCCGCCAGAACCCGAGCCATGACCTATTACCGCCCCATCGCCATGATCGATACGGTCCGCCCCGACGGCGCGCTGCCCTTGGCCGGCGGCTGGTGCTGGTTTGACCGGGCCGAGGTGCTGACGCGCGAGGGATCGAAGGGCCTCGTCGCCGCCGCCGATCTGCCGGAACCGGTCCGCGCCCGGCTGACCGCGCCACGCGCTCCCATCGCCGGGCTGACACTGGACCGGCCCCGGATCATGGGCATCCTCAACGTCACGCCTGACAGCTTTTCCGACGGAGGCCGTTTCCTGTCGCCGGAGGCCGCCCTCGACCATGCGCGCGAGATGGCCAGTTCCGGGGCGGACATTCTCGACATCGGCGGCGAAAGCACGCGGCCGGGTTCCGCCGACGTGATTCAGGGCGAAGAGATCAAGCGCACGGCGCCGGTCATTGCCGCGTTGACCGATGCCGGCTTCGATCTGCCGGTCTCCATCGACACGCGAAAGTCCGAAGTGGCGCGCGCCGCCCTCGACGCCGGCGCGAAAATCGTCAACGATGTCGCGGCCTTGGGATACGATCCGGAACTGATGGCGCTGG
>JBNKFC010000069.1:0-2680 GCA_050289105.1 Paracoccaceae bacterium
GCCAGCCCAGGCACGCTTCTGGTGGCATCGCTGCCCGCGTCGCAGATCGAGGTCGGCGGGGAAGGGGGCCAGGAAGCCCTGTCGCGCCTGAAACAGACCTTCAGCCGGGTCGAGACCGGCTGGCGCCCGGCCGACCAGGAGGAAAGCTACGAAATCGTCCGCCGCCGGCTGTTCAAGGAAATCCCGGGCGACAAGTTCCACCATCGTGACAACACGCTGAAGCAGTTCGCGAAGATGTATCGCGAAAGCCCGAACGAGTTCCCGCAAAACTGCGAGGGTGAGGATTACCGTCGCAAGTGGGTGGTCGACGGAAATAAGGTTGAGGAATTCGACTTTGAAACCGTCAACAAACGCCAGCTTGCCGGCAATATCTATCTAGCCAAGGTCACGCGGGTCGAACCCTCGCTGCAGGCGGCATTTGTCGATTATGGCGGCAACCGTCACGGTTTCCTCGCTTTTTCGGAAATTCACCCGGACTACTACCAGATCCCGGTCGCGGACCGGCAGGCGCTTCTGGAAGAAGAGCGCGCCTATGCCGAGGCCCAGGAGGCCGAGGAGAACAATCGCAACCGCCGCCGCGGCAGGCCGAAGCCCAAGGCAAAGGCCGAGAAGGCCCGGTCCGACGACGCGGTGGTGTCGAGCGACGATATCCCGGGCATGACCGTGTTCGACCTCGACGACGAGGATGCCGATCAGACCGACGCCGTCGATGTGAATGAGGGTGCCGAGGACAGCGCTGCGGCGGAGTCTATGGACGCGCCTGACACTGCTAACGCAGCGACGGACAGCGATACCGATAACGGCAATGGCGACGCGGACACACCCTATGTCGCGGCCGATCACGCGTCGGACACCGATGAGGAAATCGAATCGGTTGCGGACGAGGATGTGGCCGAGGAGATCCGCCAGCCGAGGAAGCCGCGTCCGCGCCGTTACAAGATTCAGGAAGTGATCAAGGTCCGGCAGATCATGCTGGTTCAGGTCGTCAAGGAAGAACGCGGCAACAAGGGCGCGGCCCTCACGACCTATCTGTCGCTTGCGGGCCGCTATTGCGTGCTGATGCCGAACACCGCCCGTGGTGGCGGGATCAGCCGCAAGATCACCAATGCCGCCGACCGTAAGAAGCTGAAGGAAATCGCTGGCGAGATCGAGGTGCCGCAGGGCGCTGGCCTGATCATCCGCACCGCCGGAAGCCAGCGCACCAAGGCCGAGATCAAGCGCGACTACGAATATCTGATGCGGCTTTGGGAGCAGATCCGCGATCTGACCATGAAGTCGATCGCGCCCGCGCCGATCTACGAAGAAGGCGATCTGATCAAGCGCACGATCCGCGACCTTTACAACAAGGATATCGACGAGGTGCTCGTCGAAGGGCCTGAAGGCTATCGCGCGGCCAAGGACTTCATGAAGATGATCATGCCGTCCCACGCCAAGAACGTGAAGCACTACCACGAGGGTCTGCCCTTGTTCGCCCGCTATCAGGTCGAAAGCTACCTTGCGGCGATGTTCAACCCAACCGTACAGCTCAAGTCGGGCGGCTATATCGTCATCGGCGTGACTGAGGCGCTGGTCGCCATCGACGTGAACTCAGGGAGAGCGACCAAGGAAGGCTCGATCGAGGAAACTGCGCTCAAGACCAACCTTGAGGCGGCCGAGGAAGTGGCGCGGCAGTTGCGCCTACGCGACCTTGCGGGCCTCATCGTCATCGACTTCATCGACATGGAGGAGCGCAAGAACAACGCCGCCGTCGAGAAGCGCCTGAAGGAAAAACTGAAAACCGACCGCGCCCGCATTCAGGTGGGCCGCATCTCGGGCTTCGGTCTTCTGGAGATGAGCCGCCAGCGGTTGCGTCCGGGGATGCTGGAATCGACAACCGCGCCCTGCCCGCATTGCCATGGCACCGGCATCATCCGCTCGGACGACAACCTTGCCCTGCAGATCCTGCGCCAGCTGGAAGAGGAGGGGACCCGCAAGCGGTCGCGTGAGGTGCTGCTGAAGGCTCCCGTCGCCGTCGTGAACTTCCTCTTCAACCAGAAGCGCGAGCATCTGGCCCAGATCGAAGCGCGTTACGGCATGTCGATCCGGATCGAGGCCGATCCGGCGATGGTCAGCCCGGATTTCTCCATCGAGAAGTTCAAGACCGCGACCCGGGTCGTGCCCGAAGCCTCGCCGGTCGTCTCGGTCGATGCGCTGCGTCTGGCCGAGGAGGAAGAGGACGATATCGTCGAGGCCGAGGTCGAGGAGGAGGATGAAGCCCCCGCCGCTGCGGCCTCCGCTGCAAGCGACGGCGAAGGCGATGCCCCGCGCAAGAAGAAGCGCCGTCGTCGGCGTCGGCGCAAGGGTAGCGGCAATGGCGCCGATGCGGCTCAGGGCGGCGATCAGGGCGACGACAGCGATACCGGTGCGGAAGATGCGGATGCGGTGACCGAGCCAGTGGCGGAAGCCGCGGCGGAACCGGTGGCCGAAGAGGCAACAGCCGAGAAGCCGAAATCGCGCCGCAGCCGGTCGCGCAAGAAAAAGCCGGAGACCGAAGCCGTGGCGGAACCCGCTGAGGCTGTCGCAACCGAGGAAGCACCGGTTGAGGCTGCGTCCTCCGAGGGGGCCGAGGCTGAAGCGGAGCCCAAGAAATCGGCGCCGCGCAAGCGGGCCACGACGGGCCGGAGTCGGTCAAAGAAGGCGG
>JBNKFC010000070.1:0-2145 GCA_050289105.1 Paracoccaceae bacterium
GTGAAATGCGGATCGGCGCCGGGCCGCAGGCGGAAGGCCGATCGCACGTCGAAAAGGACGCTGGTGGCCACGTTCTCCTCAAGCCACGCCCGGGTAAGGGGCACCGCAGCGACCGGCCAGAGCGCGAGAAGACGCTCGCTCTCGATCGCGTTGATATCGACGTCTAGCGCCACGGCCCAGCCATCGGGAGCGGCTGCGACGTTCCCCTTCGCCGTGATCCGCCGCTCGCCGTCGAGGAGCACGAGTTGGCCAAGATCCACCCGGAACGGATCGAGGCCGAGCCGGAAGTCAAGCACGCCCTCGGTGATCGTCACAGGATCGGCAAAAAGCCCTTCGGGATCGGCCTTCAGGTCCGTAATCTTGACCTGCCCGACGAGCGCCGTGGGCAGTCCGTTCTCCATGCCCTTCAGCCAGGTCTTGGCGCCCGCGCGGACCCGCAGTGCCGGTCCGTCCACCGCGATGTCGGGAAAGATGATCTGGGCGGTCTCGGGGTCGTAGCTGAGATCGATCCGGGCGCGGTCGAAACGCACGGGGTTCGTGTCCTCGTTGGGTTTCAGCGCACCTGCGCCGATCTCCAGTGTCGCGTTCAGGTCGGTGTAGGAGCCGTCCGCCGCGATCCCCGACCGGATCGAGCCGGAGATCGGCGCATCGAGCGCCCCGAGCCAGGCCAACGCCGGCGATTGCGCGGCCAAATCGCGCGCGGAGACATCGGTGATCCGCGCCGAAACCGTCGCCTTGGGCGAGGACTTTACCGTGTTGAAACTTAGCTGCGCCCGTGCCTGTCGCCGTCCAGCCTCTTCGAGGCTGAACCCGAGATCGATGTCGATCTGCCTGGCGTCCTGGCTTAACGCCAACCAACCGCCGGCCGCGCTCCAGACCTGGCCGCTGCGGGCATCCTGAAGCTTGAGATCGAGCCCCTCGACGCTGATCTTCTCGATGCCCTTGAGCACCGGAAGCGCAAAAGCGTCATCGATCGCCTTCAACACCTCGCTCGGCCCCATGGCGCCGGCGGCGCCCGCCATGTCCGAGCCGACGGCGAGGTCAAGACTGCCATCGTGCAGCCGGCGCAGCGCGATCTGCGCGCCGTAGATGGAGAGCGAGCGCGGCAGCAGCTTGCCGCGCAGCACGGGCTGCGCCCAAAGCGTCGTGCGCAGGTCCGGCAAGAGTGCGATCCGCGCGCCGCTGGGGGCGAAAAGCTCCACCGCGCGCAGCCTGACATGGGGAACGAAGCGGTCATCTACCAGAATCTCCGCGCCGCCGACCTTGGCAGAGGCGACGCCGGACAACGCGGTATTCGCCCGAGCTTCGATCCGCGCGACGACCCAAGCCGGCGCGGAGATGACCTTTCCGGTCAGCCCGAGCCCGATGTTGACGAGGATGAGCGTGACGATGGCAAACAGCAACAGCCACAGTCCCGGATGCCGCCAGTGCAGCGTCCGGGCGACCCCGGAGCCCGTCGTCGCATCCTTTTCCGTCATCCAGTCGCCCTGCCCGCTCCCACCGATTGGCGGGATCCTTCCGGGCCTCCCTTTATCTTTGCGGAAAGCGGATTAAAACACAAAGAGGAAGCAAGCGGAAAAGGATGGCAGAGACATGCTCAACGAAGGCGACAGGGCCCCCGATTTCACCCTCCCCCGCGATGGGGGCGGCGACGTGTCGCTGTCCGGCCTCGCGCCGAAGAAGGTCGTGCTCTATTTCTACCCCAAGGACGACACACCGGGCTGCACAACCGAGGCGCTGGATTTCACCCGCCTCGCCGACGAATTCGCCGCTGCGGGCACCGTCGTCGTCGGTCTGTCCAAGGACAGCGTGCAGGCGCATGACAAGTTTTGCGCCAAGCACGGCCTCGGCGTGATCCTCGCCTCGGACGAGGCGGGCGATACCTGTGAACGCTACGGCGTCTGGGGCGAGAAGAAGATGTACGGCAAGACCTTCATGGGGATCACGCGCACCACGTTCCTGATCGACGGCGCGGGCAAGATCGCGCGGGTCTGGCCGAAGGTGAAGGTCGATGGACATGCGACGGAGGTCCTCGACGCGGCGCGCTCGTTGTGAGCCTGACACTCGCCGAGATGGCGGTGCAGGTGCTGACCACCGCGGATGGCCGTGCGAAAACCGCCCTGTCGCATCGTCACGCCGCCGCCT
>JBNKFC010000071.1:0-3058 GCA_050289105.1 Paracoccaceae bacterium
GGGCCAGTCCATACCGGTGGGCAGCGGTTTCAGGCCTCCTGTGAGGTGTGGGATGCGTATCGCGTGCCCCCATCGCGCCTTGAACGCCTCCTGCGCCGGGGGATCGCCGATAGAAAGGATCATGTCGGCGCGGGCAAGGCCCGCCTCAACCGGTTCCCGCAGGGGACCGGCGGGCAGGCAGAGGCCGTTGCCGAAGCCACGCGCGGCATCGACGACGACGATGGACAGATCCTTTACCAGCGCCGGGTTCTGGAATCCGTCATCAAGCAGGATCGCCCCGGCCCCTGCCGCGGCGGCCGCGCGCGCACCCGCAGCCCTGTCACGGGCGATCCATGTGGGGGTGAAACCCGCCAGCAGCAGCGGCTCGTCACCGCATTGCGTCGCATCATGCTGCCGTTCATCAACGCGGACCGGTCCCGACAGCGATCCGCCATGGCCGCGGCTGACGACATGGGCAGTCACGCCTATGGTGGCCAGTCGCTGCGCCAGCGCAATGACAGTGGGGGTCTTGCCGGTGCCTCCGGCATTGATATTGCCGACACAGATGACCGGAACGCCGGGATGATCGCCGCGCCCCGACGACAGCCGCCGGGCGGTCTGGCTGGCATAGATCCGACCGAGCGGCGACAGAAGCCGGGCGGCAAGGCCAGGTGCTGCGGGATCGCGATACCAGAATCCAGGCGCCCGCATCACACGGCCGCCTTTCTGGCCGTCGCATCGAGCGCCTCAAAGACCGCCTGCGCCACCCGTTCCGCAACCTCTGCGCCGCCGGACGACGCCGCCCACGCGTTATGCGCAAGGATCGCCGCCTTGTCCGCCGCGATCATCTCGCCAACCGCTTCGGCGAGCGTCGCGGCGCTGTCAACCCGGCGCACCGCCCGGGCCTCGGTCAGACGGGCATAGGCATCGGGATAGGGGCCTGGACAGGGTCCATGCAGGATCGCCGAGCCGAGGGCCGCCGGTTCGAACGGGTTTCGGCTGGGCCCGCCTTCGATCAGGGTGCCTCCCATGAAGGTCACCGGGGCAAGCCGGTACCAGAGGCCAAGCTCCTCCTCGCCGTCAGCTATGAAGGCCTGCACCTCCGGCTCGGGTTCTTCCTCGCGCGATCTTTCGGCAATCATCCAGCCCACCTGTCGCAGCCTTTCGGCAAGCGGTCCGGCGCGCGCGGGATCTGCCGGTACAATGATCAGCAGCATCCGGTGGGCCAGCCGCATCGCATGGGCGTGGGCAGCGATCACCGCGTCCTCCTCGGCCTCGGTGCATCCGGCGACCAGCCAGATGGGCCGGGCCATCAGCAGTTCGGCCAGCGAGAAGCGTTCGGCCTCGCTGCAGGTCAGCGGTTCGGTGGTCTCCTCGATCCGTCCGGCAACGTCGATCTGTGCAAGCCGCCCGCCCAGACGGCGCAGCCGCGCCGCGCTGTCGGGATCCTGCGCCATGATCCGACGGAATCGCGCCAGAAGCGATGCCGCCATGCCACGCCGCCAGCGCCAGGCGCGTTCATCCGCTTGCGTCACCCGGATATTCACCAGCATCAGCGGGACGTTCCGCCGGTCAGTTTCGCAGATTAGGGCGGGGGGCAGGCTGCCCCCGGCAAGGACGCACAGATCCTGCCGCCGATGATCGAGAAAGACGTGTATCGCGGATTGGTTGTCGGGCGGGCACAGATCGGTGATCGCGCCTTTCGGAAAATTGTCCGCATCAGGCACGCCATCCCCTTCGCGGGTAACCAGCAGGTTCAGTTCTGGCCGCTCGCGGACGAGCTTCTGCGCAAGCTGCCCGAGCCGGCGGGGGGTGGCATCCCGTCCAAGATGCAGCCAGACCAGCAACCCATCGGGCCGGGCCGCCCGCGATGGCGCAGGCGGGACCGTACCTCCCCGTGCGGTCAGCAGATAGAGCGCGAGCGCAATCGAACGTCCCATCGTCGCCTGCGGCTCAGAAATCGCGTTCGCAAGTCGGCCCGCTGGAGGATCGCCTGTGGGCAACATCCGCAAGGCGCTTGGTCATGGGCCGGCTCCGCTAATTGCATGGTTCGCGTCACACTATGCGATGGGGCGTATACCCTCAAGGCGGCGGAAACGTCCGTACCGGGCGCGTTTCGAAGGCGGTGCTTCCGTCCAAGCATCACCGTTTTTGTCGCGGAACGGATCGAACCCGAACCCACCACGCCTGAACACCGCTTTCCGGGTCAGCTCGACAGGGTGCCGGTTCAAGTCATCGTCACCGGAGAGATCGGCTTATTGCCTACGAAATGAGCCCTTCGCGCAGCGAGGTCCACAACGGCCCCGGTGCGGCGATCACGCCCGGAGCGCGCGGATCGGCGGCGTTGTAGGTCAGGGCCGCGCCGTGGCGGTCTGTCACCGTGGCACCCGCCCGCCGCGCGATCAGGTCGCCCGCCGCGATATCCCATTCCCAGCTTGGCCGCAGTGTCAGCATAGCGTCGAACCGCCCCTCGGCCACAAGGCAAAGCCGCCATGCCACCGAAGCCCGGAACTTGCGGGTGAAGGGCGGAGGGGCGCCGGCCTTCCACAGATCCGGCGACAGGTTGGATTTGGCGGTCAGAATCGTCGCCTCGCCCGCCATGGCCTTGGCTGAAGCGTGGATCGGGGCGTTGTTCAGAGTAGCCGGGCCTTCCTCGGTCGCGGCATAAAGCGCCTCGCGCATCGGCAGAAAGACGACAGCGGCGGTGATCCGCCCGCCTTCCGCTACGGCCAGCGAATGGGACCAGCTCGAATCACCCTCGATAAAAGAGCGGGTGCCGTCGATCGGGTCGATGATGAAGCAGCGTTCCGCCGTCAGCCGCGCGCCGTCGTCCGGCGTTTCCTCCGACAGCCAGCCATAATCCGGCCGGGCTGCGCCAAGCTCGGCATGCAGCATCCGGTTCACCGCCAGATCGGCCTCTGTCACCGGCCCGGCGTCTCCGGGTTTGTGCCAGATCCCGGGATCGCGGCGGAAGAACCCCCGCGCGACGCGGCCGGCCTCCTGCGCGGCGTCGAGCAGAAGGTCAAGATCATTCGCCGGCAAGCGTTAGCCCTTCAACCAGCAGCGAGGGGACAACATG
>JBNKFC010000072.1:0-11027 GCA_050289105.1 Paracoccaceae bacterium
CAGCGTGCAGCCCGAAAGCGCCAGTTCCGCCAGCCCGATCAGCGCCGAGACCCGCATCTCCTCGGGTCCAAACCGGGCCCAGATCGGATAGAGCGTCTTCAGCCAGCCGAAGAGCAGCGCATCCTGCCCGCCCGGCACCGCGCGGGTGAGCGTCTGGTAGAGGTGGTGATGGGTGTTGACGAGGCCCGGCGTGACGACGCAGCCTTTCGCTTCGACGATCCGGCCCGAGCTCTGCATACCCGTCCCGACGGCGGCGATGACACCTCCCCGGATCAGGACATCTGCATCGGCGATCTCCCGCCGCGCGGGGTCCATCGTGACGACGCAATCCGCGCCGCGGATCAGGATTTCGGTCATGGGTTCCCTCCTGCCACCCCTTCGGCGCTGCGGGAACGGCCGGCGACAGAAGGGGGAAGGACTCGGCCGGCGGCGCCACTCTAGGAAAGGCCGGGCCGGGACACCAGAGGCAGGGCGCGAATGCAGTTTCGCCCGGACCCGAAGAATGGCTCAGGCGTTCAGGACCTCCATCGCCGCGCGGTGAAGCACCTCGTTCGCCGCCGCCAGCACCCGGCCACCCTGATGAACCGGCCGCCCTTCCCAGTCGGTGACGATGCCGCCCGCCGCCTCGATGACCGCGATCGGCGCCTGAACGTCGTAGGCCTGAAGCCCGGCTTCGACCACGAGGTCGATCTGCCCCGCAGCGATCAGGGCATAGGCATAGCAATCAAGGCCATAGCGGGTGAGTTTCGCGCGAGCCTTGAGCCGGTTGAAGGCCGCGCCCTCCTCGGTCGAACCGACCTCGGGGAAAGTGGTGAAGAGGATCGCCTCGGACAGCGGACGCGGCGCCCGCGCCTTCAGCGGCCGAATGCCCATCGGCCCCGTGACCTCGGCAATGCCGAAACCGCCGGCAAAGCGTTCGCCGATATAGGGTTGGTCGATCAGGCCGAAGATCGGGCCGGTCGCATCCGCAACGGAGATGAGAACGCCCCAGGTCGGCGTGCCGGACAGGTAGCTTCTCGTGCCGTCGATCGGGTCGAGGACCCAGGTCAGGCCCGACTTTCCCGGCTTGACCCCGAACTCCTCGCCGAGGATCGCGTCGTCAGGCCGCTGCTCCGCCAGGATCTCGCGCATCCGCGACTCCGAGGCGCGGTCGGCCACCGTTACCGGATCGAAATGGGTGGTCACCTTGTTGTCGGCCGCCAGCCCGTCGGTGCGAAAATGCTCGAGCGTCGCGACGCGGGCGGCATCGGCCAAGGCATGGGCGGTAGCAACGAGCGACGCGCGCTCGGAGTTGGAAATGGGGCTCATAGGGGACCTCGCTTGTCGGTCAAGCGGTAGCCCCCTGCCCCGTTCCGGTCAATGGTCTCAGGCCGCGTCCGACAGCACCTTGGCAAGATCGAACAGACGGCGGCGCTGCGCCTCGGGGATCGCGTAATAGGACCGCACGAGCATCAGCGCTTCCTTGTCGGCGAGAATATCGCCGTCGATCTCTTCGACGATCTGGCTGCTCTGATCGAGACCTTCGAAGAAGAAGCTGATCGGAACGCCCAGCGCATCGGAGATGTCCCAAAGCCGGGATGCCGACACCCGGTTCATGCCGGTCTCGTATTTCTGGATCTGCTGGAACTTGATCCCGACCTTGTCCGCAAGTTGCTGCTGGGTCATGCCCACCATCCAGCGCCGGTGGCGGACACGCTTGCCGACATGGACGTCAACTGGGTGTTTCATCATTGTCTCCATACTATCGCTACAGGTTATATAAGCAATATTCGTGCCAAACTTACCATGAGTCCGTTTTTTTCAAAGAATTCCCAAAAGACGTGGAGTCCTTCAACGACTCGAACTCCCGTCCGGGAAAGTCGATGATTTCGGAAACAGTCACCCTATACGAAAATACATATCCCGTCGCTCGCCTCAAAATATTTTTTCATTATGCATTGCATTTTGCAAATATTTCAATGGCGATTTTTTTCATTTTGCAACTCAGATGGTGCGATCACAGGTCTGGAATGACCCGGCGGAGGCGGCTAGGCTCGCACAAACGGAGATCACAATGGACGCTTTCGGAATTCGCGCCTTCGGCGAGGCGCCGCACCTTCTCGACCTACCCGTACCCACCCCGGGTCCGGGTGAAATTCGTCTGCGCATCGCCGCTTGCGGTCTCAATTTCGCCGATCTCCTGATGATCGACGGCAAGTATCAGGAACGCCCCGAACCTCCCCTGACGCTGGGCATGGAGCCGGCCGGTTGGGTCGATGCGCTCGGCCCGGACACGGACGGGCCGGCGGTGGGGACCCGCGTCGCGGTTTACGGCAACGCCGGCGGATTGGCCGAATATGGCTGCTTTCCCGCGGCAAGCTGCCTGCCGATTCCCGATGCGATGCCCTTCGACGATGCCGCGGCTTTCCAGATCGCCTATGGCACGAGCCACGTCGCCCTCGACCACAAGGCGCGGCTGCGGCCGGGCGAGACGCTCCTCGTCCTCGGCGCCGCGGGCGGCGTCGGGTTGACGGCGGTGGAGATCGGCAAACGCATGGGCGCGCGGGTCATCGCCTGCGCCCGCGGCGCCGAAAAGCTCGAGGCGGCACGGGCGGCGGGGGCGGATCACCTCATCGACAGCACGGATGCGGACCTCAGGGCCGAGGTCAAGGCGCTTGGCGGCGCCGACGTCGTCTATGATCCGGTCGGCGGCGACCAGTTCGACGCGGCTTTCCGCGCCACCAATCCCGACGGCCGCATCGTCGTGATCGGTTTCGCCAGCGGCAGGGTTCCGCAGATCGCGGCCAACCACCTTCTGGTCAAGAACATCTCTGTCATCGGGCACTACTGGGGCGGATACCTGAAATTCCGCCCCGAGGTGCTGACCGGTAGCCTCGAAACCCTGATCAGCTGGTATGCCGAGGGCGGATTGCGCCCGCACGTCTCGCACCGGCTTCCCCTCGCCCGCGCGGGGGAGGCGCTGGAGTTACTGCGCAGCCGTCAGTCGACCGGGAAAGTCGTCGTCACCGTCTGAGGCGCGGTCACCGGCGATCACCCTCAGGCAGCACTGTGCGTCGCCATAGGTACAGCGCAATTGCGTCACCAGCGCATCGACGACCTCGCCCTTCTGAACACCGGCCTGATACATGCAGATGTCGAGTTGGCCGAGATCCGGCAGCGCGTTCGCGCCGTCGATGGCCACGGTGCCGGCGGGCAAGGCGCCCTCCATCCGCGCGCTGATCGAAAGGTCCGCGGCGACCGTCGCTTCGGTCACCTGCTCTGACTCGCCCCCGACCGCCATCTCCCAGCGGATGCCGGCGCCGTTGAGGGCCGCCTGCGCGATCGGGCGGAAGAAACAGGTCTCGATGAAGGCGAGCCGGAGCGGGCGCTGCTGCCAGGCGTTGCCGTCCGGCGCACCGACCCAGACCAGACGGCGGGTGGCAAGCCGCTCGCCCCCCTCGCCCGGCGCCGCCTCAGTCGTCAGGATCACGTCGTATTCGCCCCGCGCGAACCCTTCCTTGAGCTTCGAGGTGAAGCAGGAGACGAGGTTGATCCGCATCCGGGGATATTCCGCCGCCATCGCCTTCAGGATGCGCGGGATCTGCGGATAGACGATGTCATGTGGCACGCCGAGGCGAAGCTCGCCCTCGAACGCCGTATCGGTCATCCGCGACAGGGCTTCGTCGTTCAGCTCCAGCATCTTGCGGGCATAGATGAGAAGCTGTTCCCCCTCTGGCGTCAGCGTCAGCTTGCGCTGCGCGCGGCTGAAGAATTCCAGTCCCAACCCCTCCTCCAGCCGCTTGATCTGCATCGAGACAGCCGACTGCGTGAGGTTGAGGAGACCGGCCGCGCGGGTCACGCCGCCGGCATCGGTGACGGCGACAAGCGCGCGGAGCGCGGTAAGGTCAAGATTTCGCGGCATGTTCACATTCCGTGATGAAAGACCAGACAATCATTCATTTCATTAATTCATCATAAGGGCGCATATAAATCAAGCCTCCTTATGGAAGCGCCTCGACACATCACGATCCGAAAGGAAATTCGATGGAACGCCTCCTTATCCGCCCCGCCCCGTCGTCCCGCCCGGGGCTGCTGACCCGCTTGGCCGCAGCGCTTGCGGTTGCCCGCCATCGGCGCCGGCTGAAGGACCTCAGCGACCACATCCTCGACGATATCGGCATCACCCGTGACGCGGCCGACCGCGAGGCATCCAGACCGGTCTGGGATGTTCCCAAAAGCTGGCGCAGATGAAATCGAACATTCATGGGCCGGAAAAGCTTGAATTCACGGATGTCGTTCCCGATATTCCCTTGCAACGCGTGGTTTTTATGGCCGCGCGGACAGGAAACGTATCGGGAGGCTTTGATGGCTGACTACCAAACGATCCGCGCCGGCCGGGCTGGAACCCGGACGCTTGCGATCGATGAAGGGCTTCGCGCCCATATGAACAAGGTTTACGGGCTGATGTCCGTTGGCATGCTGCTGACGGCGGCGGCTGCCTGGGCGATCGCGGGCCTAGCGGTGACGACTGACCCGTCGCTTGCAGCCGCGCAGATTGGCGCGGACAAGTACCTCACCGGCTTCGGTGCGGCGATCTACACCTCGCCGCTGAAATGGCTGATCATGTTCGCCCCCCTCGCCTTCGTCTTCGCCTTCGGCGCGATGATCGGGCGGATGTCGGCGGCGGCGGCCCAGTTCGTCTTCTACGCCTTCGCGGCGACGATGGGCGTGTCGATCAGCTGGATCTTCATGGTCTTCACCGGAGTGTCGATCGTGCAGACCTTCCTCGTGACCGCCATCGCCTTTGCGGGGCTGTCGCTCTGGGGCTACACGACCAAGAAGGACATCTCGGGCTGGGGCTCGTTCCTGATCATGGGTGTAATCGGTCTTCTGGTGGCCTCGATCGTCAACATCTTCCTCGGCTCGCCGGCGATCATGTTCGCGGTCTCGGCGCTTGGCGTGCTGATCTTCGCGGGTCTGACCGCCTATGACACGCAGAACATCAAGAACACCTACATCGCCCATGCCCAGCACGGCGATGCGGAGTGGCTCGGCAAGTCGGCGATCATGGGGGCGCTGAACCTCTATCTCGACTTCATCAACATGTTCATGTTCCTGCTGCAGTTCATGGGCAACCGCGAGTGATCTGAAGCGACCAGACCAAAGACGAAGGGCCGGGGATTTCCCCGGCCCTTTTCGCATCGAGCGGCACGCCTTTGCCGGACGGTGATGGCAGGTGCGGACCCGCGCCACACCGTTTGACCTGCCCCGTGCTCTGCGCAACTATTCCAGCGCGCAACAGGAGGACAGCATGGCGAAGATCACCGTCGAGACAAAGGTTCGTGCACCGCTGGAAGAGGTTTGGAGAAGCTGGACCACGCCAGAGGACATCAAGGTCTGGAATGCGGCCTCCAACGACTGGCACACGACCGATGCGAAGGTCGATCTGCGCGTCGGTGGGATCTTTTCGTCCCGGATGGAAGCGAAGGACGGCAGCGCGGGGTTCGACTTCGCGGGGTCTTACACGAGAATCGAGCCACATCGGCTCATCGAAGCGCGGTTCGGCGACCGCGATCTCATGGTCGAGTTCGCCGCCCTACCCGAGGGCGTCCTTGTCCGGGAAACCTTCGATGCAGAGACCCAGCATCCCGAGGAGATGCAGCGCCAAGGCTGGCAGGCCATCCTCGACCGCTTCGCGCGACATGTCGAAGCCAAGCGGGACCGCTGAAGACCGTTCGACCGGGAGGACGCCTGAAAACGAAAAGGCCGCGCAAAGCGCGGCCCCTGTCCGTCAAGCCAAGGCCGATCTTACTTGATCTTGCCTTCCTTGTATTCCACGTGCTCGCGCTTGACCGGGTCGTACTTACGCACAACCATCTTTTCGGTCATCGTGCGGGCATTCTTCTTGGTCACGTAGAAGTGCCCGGTGCCCGCCGTCGAGTTCAGACGGATCTTGATCGTCGTCGGCTTCGCCATTGTCGTTCTCCACTTGCCGGACGGCCTCGGCCGCCCGCGAAATCCTTGAAGCCCGCCTTTTAGCGAGGCGCCGGGCGGAGTCAACCGGAAAACCTGCGCCCCGCACGGCAAAGTTTGCGGCGCGGCTCAGGCCTCAGGCGCGGGACGCCCCATCGCCGCATGAAGCTTGGCCCGCGTGGCCGCATCAAGCCCCAGAGCGGTGGCAAGCTGGTCGAGATAGGCCTGTTCGGCCGGACTATCCACCCGGATCGCCATCAGCGAGCTCGAATAGACCTGCTCGCGCATCGCCGTCCCCGCATCGGCCGCAAGTCCCGCGAGGTCTGAGGGCGCATCAAGGGCGGCCTCGACGAAGGCGATCTCCTCGTCGCTTGCATCGGTGAGATGGTCCAGGATCTTCGTCCGCTCATCGGCGTCGATCTCGCCATCTGCCTTCGCGGCCATGATCATCGCCCGGATCATCAGCTTGGCATTCTCCTCGTTCATCGCCGAGGTGGGCGAGGCGCCCGAGATCGCGGACATCATGTCGCCCATCATCTTGCCGCCGGCCGTCGCGGCCCCGGTCATCGACGCGATGAGCCCGCCGAGACCGGCCTCGGCCGCCTCGGATGCGCCGCCGAAGCGCTCGTACATCTCGCGCACCGTCTTCGCGCCGCCCGGAAGGCCCATCTTCTCGGCCTGCTGGCCCCACTGGTCGACGGCGCCGCCCGGCTCTCCGGCCTTCTTGATGGCCTCCTTCACGCCGGGCATGCCGCCCGCTTCCTTGTATTTGTCGTAACCGCGCGCAGCGGCGAAGCCGATGGCCAGCGTGGCCAATGTCTTGACGAAACTCATCTTGAATACTCCTTCACAGCCCGCGCCATCATAGCGCGACCTCGGCCATGCGCACGCGTCAATCTGGCCGGGAGGCGAGTTTGCGCCGCAATGCCGGACGGAAAAACCTGCGCGGAGGGCCTGTAAGCCGGATTCTGTCCAAAGGTCCGGCTTGCGCCGGCCCTTCTGGATGACCATTCCTCTCGTCCCGCCGTTACCGACGGGATCAAGCTGCCAACCCGGGCCTCTCGGGCTGAAGCGTCCCTGCGGTCAGTATCCCTTTCGGGACTTGCCCCGCGCGAGGCCCCTATTTGGCATTGCTCCCGGTGGGGCTTGCCGTGCCGTCCTTGTTGCCAAGTCCGCGGTGGGCTCTTACCCCACCGTTTCACCCTTGCTGCCGCCGGAGCGGAAGCGGTTTCTTCTCTGTGGCGCTTTCCCTCGGGTTTCCCCGGCCGGGCGTTACCCGGCACCGTTGCTTCATGGAGTCCGGACTTTCCTCGACGGTTTCCCGTCGCGGCCATCCGGCCCTCCGCGCAATCGCTGAGTTAGGTGTCCCGCGGCCCGCCGTCAACCGGGAAGCGCCGGGCAAGGTCTGCGGCAAGCGCCCGGTCGGCCGCGTCCTCCGGCCCCACGGCGCCCGGACGGAAACGCAGCCGAAAGGCGGCGAGCCGGGCGTCGTGCGTGGCCTCCGGGTAGCCGAGGGCGCGGGCCGAGGCCGCGAAGGCCACCTCGGGGTCGCCCTTCCCTTCGGGCCAGACCGACAACCCGCCAAGGGCCAGCCGGCGCCAGTCGAAACGGGGGCCGGGATCGCGCTTGCGGTCGGGCGCCATGTCGGAATGGCCGATGATCCGCTCGGGCGGGATGCCCCAGCGCGCCATGATGTCCGACAGGAGCCGTTCCAGCGCCGCCATCTGCGGTTCGGGGAAGGGCGCGTCGCCGGGATTGGCCAACTCGATCCCGATCGAGCGGGAGTTGACGTCCGTCACCGCGCCCCAGCCGCCCGCCCCGGCATGCCAAGCGCGCAACTCCTCGGGCACGAGCGCCTCCACCGCGCCGGTTTCCGAGATCAGGTAATGTGCCGACACCTCGTATGCGGGGTCACACAACCGGGCGCGCGCCTCGGCGCAGCTGGGCATCGCGGTGTAGTGGATGACGATCAGGTCGGGCCGCGCCCCCTCCCTCCGGTCCCCGAAGTTCGGCGAGACCGGCAGGACGGACACCTCAGCCGCGCGCCTTCTGGAACGGCGTCGGATCCCAGAAACAGGCGAAGCCGTCGCCATCGGGGTCGAGGTTCTTGGGATCGCGCTTCGGCCCGCCAGAATGCAGGAACGCCTGCTGCGCCGCCTCCGGCGTATCGTAGCGCGCGCATGCCTTCTGCGAGTTCGAAAGCGCGATGCTCGAGCGGGGATAGATCGCCTCGCCAAGCCGGTTCGGGGCGCTGAGCGCATATTGCACGAGGTCGACAGCCTCGTTCGCGGCGTCGGTGCGCTGCGGCAGTTCGGTCGGCTGAACCTGCTGGTACTGAGCCCGGTTCTGGGCAATCCGGGCCTTGTCGGATTCGATCGTCTCGCGCGACGAGACGGCGCTGAAATCCTGCTCGTCCGAAATGCCGGTATTGTTGATCGTGGCGGCCGGGTCCGGGGTGGCCGTGGGCGGGTAATAGGCCGTGCCCTCGGCTACCTCGGGATTGGCCGGCGGCACGTTCGCGGGCAGCGGAGCGGTCGAAGGCAGCGGTGCGCTGCCAATACCGGCCTGGGCCAGTTCTGACGCGGTCGGTGCGCCGCTCGCATTCGTCACGGGCTGCGGGAAGGGCACGATCGGATTTTGGACCGGGGTTTGTACGACCTGCACCGGAGGCGGCGCGACGCGCTGCGCTTCCGCTTCGGCGAGCCGGCGTTTCTGATACTCGGAATAGCTCTCGAACCCGACCCCGCCGACGCGGCTGTCAGGCACCGGCGGCTGACAGGCAGCCAGTGTCAGAAGTGCCAAGCCAGACAACAGAATTCGCATCGCGACGTCCCCGATCCCCGTTCTGAACGGGCCATTACCACCATTTCGCCGGCTTGGAAACAAACCCCGCCGCGCGTTCAAGCACATAGGCGTGATTCAGCAGGTCGCCCTCTTCCCACGGCCGCCCGATCAGCTGAAGGCCGAGCGGGAGGCCCTGACGGTCGAGCCCGGCCGGAACTGCGACCCCCGGCAGACCGGCAAGGTTGACCGTCACGGTGAAGACGTCGTTGAGATACATCGCCACCGGATCGGCGTCGGCCATCTCTCCCAGCCCGAACGCGGCGGACGGCGTTGCGGGCGTCAGGATCGCGTCGATCCCATCCGCGAAGACGTCCTCGAAGTCCTTCTTGATGAGCGCACGGACCTTGCGGGCGCGGTTGTAGTAGGCGTCATAGAAACCGGCCGACAGCACATAGGTCCCGATCATCACACGGCGCTGCACCTCATGGCCGAAGCCCTCGGCGCGGGTCTTTTCGTACATCTCGGTGATGCCGTCGCCCTGCCCGAGCTTCGCGCGGTGGCCGTAGCGCACCCCGTCGTAGCGGGCGAGGTTCGACGACGCCTCGGCCGGCGCCACGACATAGTAGGCGGGCAGCGCGTATTTCGTGTGGGGAAGCGAGATATCGACGATCTCGGCGCCGGCATCCTTCAGCATCGCGGTGCCGTCGGACCAGAGCTTCTCGATCTCGTCGGGCATCCCGTCCATGCGGTATTCGCGCGGGATGCCGATCTTCTTGCCGCGGATGTCGCCCGTGAGGGCCGCCTCGAAGTCCGGCACCGGGATGTCGGCGCTCGTGGAATCCTTCGGATCGTGCCCGCACATCGCCTGCAACATGATCGCCGCGTCGCGCACGTCCTTGGTCATCGGCCCGGCCTGGTCGAGCGACGAGGCGAAGGCGACGATGCCCCAACGCGAGCAGCGCCCGTAGGTTGGCTTGATCCCAGTGATACCCGTGAAGGCCGCCGGCTGACGGATCGACCCGCCAGTATCGGTGCCCGTCGCCGCAAGGCAGAGGTCGGCCGCAACCGCCGCCGCCGAGCCGCCGGAGGAACCACCGGGTGTCAGCGGGGCCTCGTCATTGCCGCGCCGCCAGGGGTTCACGACATTGCCGTAGCACGAGGTCTCGTTCGACGAGCCCATGGCGAATTCGTCCATGTTGAGCTTGCCGAGCATGACCGCTCCGGCATCGGCCAGTTGCTGGCTGACGGTGGATTCATATTCGGGCCGGAAGTTCTTCAGGATGTTCGACGCCGCCTGCGAGGGCACGCCCCGCGTGCAGAAGAGGTCCTTGATGCCGACCGGGATGCCGCACATCGACGGCGCCTCGCCCGCCTTCAGCCGCTTGTCGGCGGCCAGCGCACGTTCGTGGGCGATCTCTGGCGTCTTGTGGACGAAGGCGTTGAGTGCATCCGCCGCCTCGATGGCCGACAGGCAGGCCTCGGTCAGTTCGGCAGACGTCACCTCGCCCTTGCGGAGCGCGTCGCGCGCGGCGGCGATCGTCAGTTTGTTGAGTTCAGTCATTCGACCACCTTCGGGACAGCGAAGAACCCTTCCCGCGCGTCTGGCGCGTTCGACAGGATCTGCTTCTGGATATTGCCATCCGTCACGACGTCCTGCCGCCGCTTCAGGCGCATCGGCGTGACCGAGGTCATCGGCTCCACGCCCTCCACGTCCACCTCGTTCAGCTGCTCCATGAAGGCGAGCACGGCAGAGAGTTCTCCGGCAAGCGCCGGCAGGTCCTCTTCCTTCACGGCGATCCGCGCCAGATGCGCGACCTTCCGCGCGGTGTCGGTATCGATGGACATGGCTCTACCCGTTATCGCGATTTCCCGCACCGTTTAACTTCGCCGGGGCGGGCCTGCAAGCCGGTCCGCGTCGCGCCGCCACAGTCGGGCGAGAGAGCGATCATGGAAAAGGGTCCTCTGCTTCGTCTCGCGCCCGACCCTCGGGTGGGCGCTTCGATCCGGTTGTGGGGGGCACTTTATAGTCCCGCACACCTCCAACGGATTTCATTTGACCGCCGTCGCGATGCGCCCCCCCCGGGGGGGAGGGGCGAGCGCGGCCCGGGCTGGTCGCCCGGGCCAAGGCTTGTGGAAAGCGCGACGTTCTTCTTTGACCCGGGTGCACCCTGCCGATCCCGCGGCGCGCTGAGCGGTTGCCTGATCCCCTCCGCCGCTCTAGCCTGATTTCCTGCCCGGCAACCATCGGAGGACCCCATGAAGATCACCTGGCTCGGCCATTCCGGCTTCCG
>JBNKFC010000073.1:0-4328 GCA_050289105.1 Paracoccaceae bacterium
GATCAGCGCCTCGTGCGTGGCGATCACGCGCTTGTCGCGCAGCAGGAAGATGCGTGTGCGGTATTCGCCCTCGACGAGGTTCGCCGGGAGGTCGATGTCGGTGCGAAAGAGCGTTTCGTCCTCCAGCCCGACCGTGCCTTCATGAAGGGAATAGAGCCCGTTCCTCTCGCGGATGCGGATCAGCGCCTCGGTAAAAGCGGGACTGTCCGCGACGTCCGGCGGTGCGCCGACCGAACGGATCATCTGCGGGACGGAGATCTTGCGGCGCAGATCCTCGGTCTGCGACAGGATCTCGTTCAGCTTGCCGCTGGTGGCCACCGAGTAGAAGCTTGGCGCCCGGTCGACCATCACACCCGAGGTGTTGACCCAGATTCCGAACGTGCGCGACTTGCGCCTGACCATGATCGGGGTCGAGGGGCCCTCGACCGTGATGATGACATCGAGCGGGCTGCCTGGCGGGATCGGCGTTTCACGCTTCACTGCGCCGTAGATCAACAGGTCGGAGCCTTCGAAGTTTGCCGTGATCGAGATCTTCGACTGGCTGAGGCCAGCCACCACCTCTTCCTCGGCAGCGCGGGAGACCGACGGCACGAGGAGAAAGAGGCAAAGCAGGAACCGGATCATGCCTTTCCGACCCCCGAGATGGTGTAGAGGTCACTTGGCTCGATCAAGAGATCGATGCCGAGCTTGAGGCTCACCGCGATAACAAGAAGCGCCAGCAGGATACGCAACTGCTCGGCTCTCAGCTTCGCACCGATCCGGGTGCCGATCTGCGCGCCAACGACGCCGCCAACGATGAGGAGCATTGCGAGCATCAGGTCGACCGACTGGTTGGTCCATGCATGCATGAAGGTGGTGAAGCCGGTGACGAAGATGATCTGGAAAAGCGAGGTGCCGATGACGACCTTCGTCGGCATTCCGAGAAGGTAGATCATCGCCGGAACCATGATGAAGCCGCCGCCGACGCCCATGATGGCCGCAAGGACGCCGACGGCGACGCCGACCATGAGTGGCGGCATCACGCTGATGTAAAGGCCCGAGGTGCGGAACTTGATCTTCAGAGGCAGCTTGTGCACCCAGTTGTGCTGATGGCGCTTGATCGGCGCCGCCGGACCGCGCTTGGACCTTTTCAGGGCACGCAGGCTTTCTTGCAGCATCAGAAGGCCGATCATGCCGAGGAAGAGCACGTAGGTCAGCTGCACCACGAGGTCGATCTGCCCGAGCTTCGACAGAAGGTTGAAGACCCAGATACCGAGCGCCGACCCGATCAGGCCCCCGACAAGCAGCACCACGCCCATGCGGAAGTCCACCGTCCGCCGCTTGATATGGGCGAGCACGCCCGACACGGACGAGGCGACGACCTGATTGGCCCCGGTCGCGACTGCGACAGTCGGCGGGATCCCGATGAAGAACAGAAGCGGCGTGATGAGGAACCCACCACCAACCCCAAACAGCCCGGACAGCATCCCCACGAGACCGCCCAATCCAAAGATGAGGAAGGCGTTTACTGAAACCTCTGCGATGGGCAGATAGATCTGCATCGGTGTCGAAAAGTCCGCTGGAATGAGGCGCCTATCGACAGTCTTGCCCCCATGTCGGGGAAGTGTCAAATGGTCGGAGCGGGAAGGATCCGGCCAGATCGCCCGGTCCGATCAGTCCAGATCGCGGAGGTATCGTCGAAGGACGCGCTCCAGCTTCGCGGCCCCGACCGGCGCCATGGCTTTCGTGTGCTCGTGGCTGATCTTCTCGTCGCTCATCCCTGCCGCCATGTTGGTGATCACCGAGATCGCCGCGACCTTCAGCCCGAGGAATCTGGCGAGGATCACCTCCGGAACCGTCGACATGCCGACCGCATCGCCGCCTAGGGTCTTGATCGCCTTGATTTCCGCGGGCGTTTCGAACGAAGGGCCGGAATACCAGGCATAGACGCCTTCGGCCAGCGCCACGCGCTCTGCGACCGCAGCGGCGCGCAAGGCCGCGCGGAGGCCGGGGTCATGCGCGTCGGTCATCGGCACGAACCGCGCGTCCGAGGCTTCGCCGATCAGCGGGTTGAGACCGGAAAAGTTGATGTGATCGCTCAGCATCATCAGCGATCCTGGCGGGGTCTCGGGCACCAGCGACCCGGCGGCATTCGTGACAATTAGTCGCGCCGCGCCGAGCGCCTTCAGCACCTCCAGCGGCAACCGCATCGCATCCGCCCGGCCGTTTTCGTAGTAATGCGCGCGGCCGCCGAAGACGGCGACGCGCCGACCTTCCAGCTTGCCGATCGCAAGCTTCGGGTTGTGTCCCGAGACGCCGGCATGGGGAAAGCCCGGCAGGTCGGCATAGTCGATCATCACGCCCTCGACCATCCCCGCGATGTGCCCGAGGCCGGAGCCGAGGATCAGCCCGTGGCTGATCGGCTCCGCTCCGGCCCTGTCGCGGATGATCCGGGCGAGGTCAGCGCTCCTTGACATAGGGTTCCCCTCCGGCGCGCGGCGGGATCGCGCGGCCGACGAAGCCCGCCAGCACGATCACGGTCAGGATGTAGGGCAGCGCGTCGAGCGCCGGCACCGGGATGTCGAAGCCGATCGTCGCCTTGATCACGTCGCTCCGCAGGGCAAGCGCCTGGAAGAAGCCGAAGAGCAGCGTCGCCATCAGGGCGTACCACGGCCGCCACTTGGCGAAGATGAGTGCGGCGAGCGCGATGTAGCCGCGCCCGGCCGTCATCTCCTTGCCGAAGCCGGCCTGCAGCCCGGCCGCCATGTAGGCGCCGGCAAGGCCGCAGAGGACGCCGGTGATCAACACTGCCGTGTAGCGCAGACGCACGACGGAGATGCCGGCGGTATCGACCGAGGCCGGGTTCTCGCCCACCGCCCTGAGCCTAAGGCCGAAGCGCGAGCGGTAGAGGACCCACCAGGTCAAGGGAACGCACAGAAGGCCGATATAGACGAGCGCGGTATGGCCCGACAGGACCTCGGAATAGAAGGGGCCGATCAGCGGGACATTCGACAGGGTGTCCGCGAATGGCAGCCCGATCGGGTTGAAGCGCGCATCGCCGGACAGGGGAGGGGTGCGCCCGCCCTGCCGGAAGAGCGATTGCGCGATCAGCACGGTGATGCCGGATGCCACGAAATTCAGTGCGACCCCGGAGATGAGTTGGTTGCCACGGAAGGTGATCGAGGCGAGACCGTGGACCACGGCAAAGAGCATGGACCCGAAGATCCCGGCCAGCACGCCGAGCCAGACCTGCCCAGTCATCGCCGCCACAGCGCCGGTGCACATCGCCGCCATCAGCATCTTGCCCTCAAGCCCGATGTCGAAGATCCCCGACCGTTCGGAAAAGAGCCCGGCAAGGCAGGCGAGGAGAAGCGGCGTCGCGAGCCGCATCGTCGAGTCGAGGATCTGGAGAAGCGTCGCGTAGTCCATCACGCCACCCTCAAAGGCCGAGGCCGGAAGAAGAAGCCGAGCAGCATCCGCACCATGTGATCGAGCGCCCCGGTGAAGAGGATCACGAGGCCCTGCACGACCGTCCGAAGCTCGATCGGGATCGAGGTCCAGAGCCCAAGCTCCGCCCCACCCTGAAACAGGAAACCGAAGAGGATCGCCGCAAGGAAGACGCCGACCGGATGGTTGCGCCCCATCAGCGCGACCGCAATACCGATGAAGCCCGCCCCTTCGGCGGAGTTCTGGAGGAGCCGCTCGCTTTCGCCCATGACGTTGTTGATCGACATGAGGCCGGCCAGCGCGCCCGAGATCAGCATCGCGATCATGGTGATGCGCACCGGCCGGATCCCGGCATAGATCGCGGCCTTTTCCGACTTGCCGAAGGCGCGGATTTCATAGCCGAGACGGGTCCGCCAGAGGAGGAGCCAGACGAGCCAGCAGGCGACGAGCGCCACGAAAAGCGTGACGTTGGCCGGCACCTGCTTGCTGAAGATCAGGCTCAGGCCGGGAATTTCGTGGAGGGTCGGCAGCTTGGTGCCTTCGGGGAAGCGCGCCGTGGCCGGGTCCATCTGGCCTGCCGGGCGCAGCACGTTCACCAACATGTAGATGATCAGCGCCGCGCCGATATAGTTGAACATGATCGTGGTGATGACGATATGGCTGCCGCGCTTGGCCTGAAGATAGGCCGGGATCGCAGCCCAGGCGGCGCCGAACAGCGCGGCACCGGCCATCGCGGCGGGCAGCGCAAGCGTCCAGTGCGGCCAGGGCAGGGACAGGCAGACGAGCGCCACGCCAAGCCCGCCAAGCTGCGCCTGCCCCTCTCCGCCGATGTTGAAGAGGCTCGCATGGAAGGCCACTGTCACCGCAAGACCGGTAAAGATGAAGCTGGTCGCATAGTAGAG
>JBNKFC010000074.1:0-2170 GCA_050289105.1 Paracoccaceae bacterium
AGGATGCGGCGGCTGCCCTCGACCGTGTGGTGCAGCGGCTTTTCCGAGAGGACGTGCAGGCCCTTCTCGAACGCCGCAAGGCAGAGCGGTTCGCGAACATTGGCGGGGGTGGAGATCACGACGGCATCCATCGGCACCGCAAGAAACGCGTCGAGATCGGTGAGGGCCGGCGCGCCATGGGCGTGCGCGCGCGCCTTTTCCATCGTCATGTCCATGACGGCGGCAAGCTCCGCCTTCGGCTCCGCCAGAATCGTCGCGACCCGCATCTGGCCGATCTTGCCCGCCGCCCCGATCACTCCGATCCGCATATGCCGTCCTTTCCGTCCGTCAGGCGAACGAAGCTCGAATTCCGAAAATCAATGCAAAGCGGCTAGCATAGCGGCCGGATTCGGGCCAGCCTGCACCGGCCGCACAGGTTTCAATGGCTCCTGTCTGTGGCTATTCTGCGCTGCGGCGGCAAAAGGGGTGAGGACATGGAAACAGCGCTCAGGGGCAAGAAGGTCTTCGTCACCGGGGCGACCGGGTTCATCGGCCGTCGGCTGGTCGCGGCCCTTCTGGGCGCGGGGGCCGAGGTGACCGTGCTGACCCGCAGCCGCTCGGGCCTGGCCGAGTTGCCGACGGGTGTTCGCGCCGAGATCGGCGGAATGGGCGACGCGGCCTTCCTTGACCGCGCGCTGGCCGGGCAGGAAGTGCTCTTCAACCTCGCCTACGATGTCAGGGCTTCGGCGGCCGAGAACCTCACCGCGTTCGACACCCTGATGACAGCCGCGCGCGACGTGGGCGTCGGACGGATCGTCCATACCTCCTCCATCGTCGTCTACGACGCCTGGCCGGATCACGATTGCGACGAGGGCGGCAGCATGGACCGTCCCGGCGGCAGCCCCTACCGTCAGGCCAAGATCGCGATGGAAAAGCGGTTGCTGGCCGGACCTTTGCCCGCCGCGATCCTGCAACCGACCATCGTCTACGGGCCGGGATCGTCGCTCTGGACCGACGGGTTCGCATCGGCGCTGCTGGCCGGAGGCGTGGTGCTGCCGGAGCCGGAGGGGCTCTGCAACGGCATCTTCGTCGACGACGTGGTGCAGGCGTGCCTCCGCGCCGCCACCCTGCCCGATCTCGGCCGCGAACGCTTCGTGATCTCGGGGCCGGACCCCTTCGCCTGGTCGGCGCTCCTCGAAGGCTATGCCGCGATCCTCGGGCGCGGCACGGTCCGCCGGGAGCCCCTTGCCGAGATCGAGCGCTATCTTGGTCCCAAGCCCGACGAAAGCGCCGAGCACGGCCCATCGCTCGCGGCCCGGGTGAGCGCCGTGGCCCGGCGGCTGATCGGGCACAAGCGGTTCGAGGCGCTGGTCAGGGCCCTGAAGAAGCGGCTGTCGAAGGGAGGGGAACTTTACCCCAACCACCACCTTCTGGAGGAATATTCCGGCAAAGGGATCTGCCGGATCAGTCATGCGCAGTCGCGGCTCGGCTATTCGCCTGCGTTCAACCTGGAGCGCGGGCTGGCGGCGACGGCGGATCATCTGCGGGCTATGCTTAGGTGAAACGCCAGTCTTGACGGGATGAGGGCAGCGCCCGGCGTAAGCGCCGGGCAGGAAACGCGATCCGGCCCTACCCCCGCCCGGCCAATTCGAAATAGGTCTTCTCGAACTGCCGGTGCACCCAGTCCGGGTCGAACCGGTCCAGCGTCGACTTCGCCAGCGCCGCCTCGGCCATCGCCTTGCGCAACGGCCCGTCGGTCAGGATGCGGGTGACCGAGGCCGCGATCGCCTCGACATCGCCGATCGGCACGACCGCGCCGACCTCATCGTCGATCAGCTCGACAACCCCCGAACAGGCCGTCGCGACCGCCGGGATGCCGGCCTGGAAGGCCTCGACGATGGTGAAGGGCAAAGCCTCCCAGCGTGAGGTCAGGAGAAAGAGATCCGAGGCGCGAAGATAGAGATGCGGCCGGTTGATCCGGCCGAGAAATCGCAGGTGGTTCTGCACCCCCTTCGCGCGGGCCATCTCCTTCAGCCTCGCCTCATCCACCCCGTCGCCCGCGACCACGAAGCGAAAACCCGGGTGGTCCGGGATCATACGCGCCACCGCATCGATCAGGACGTCGATGCCCTTCTGATGTTCGAGCCGCGCGACGGTGATGATCAACCGGTCGCCATCGCCCAGAAGCTGG
>JBNKFC010000075.1:0-15756 GCA_050289105.1 Paracoccaceae bacterium
CGCGATCTCGTAGGCCCGGGCTTTGAGGTATGCTCGACGCCCCTCGACCTCCCCGATGAAACGGCGTTGGCATTCTTCCATTAAATCCCTGACCGCTGGCCGCTTCAGGGCCTTGGCAAAGCCGTTGCGCGAGAGCCCGGCCTTTTCGGCCGCGTTCTGGATCGAAAGGCCTTCGCGAACGCGGAACTCGACCGCAGCGCGAACCTTTGACGAGATGCGGGGTTTGGGGGCGGGGAGGGTGGGGAGCTTTGTCATGCTTCATCGTCGCAGAGAGCGTACCGGTCGCGAATGCACCTCGCTCTCCTTCTGCGTCACCGCGACTTTGTTGGGAAAGAACTATCGGCTCAGTGGAGACATTCGCGCAGCGCCCACGCGCCTCAGTGCAGCATTCACCGAACCGGCTGTTCATTCTTGGCGCAGAAAACACGGCCGCACGCGGGTTGGTGGCGAAACGAAGCGAACTCGCAAGCTTTCGCCGCTATTCAGGGTAGCCAACGATTGGCCATCGCGGACGAGCTTTCATATGCGCCCGATGGTATCTGCGCCGCCGGGTTTGCCGATCAACAGCGGAGTCGTTCAGCATGGTCGGCAATCAGCTTGATGCCCATTTCGATCCGATCGGCCGGAATCGAGGAAAAGCCCAGCCGGAAAAACTCCTTCGGGCAGTCCTCCCCGTCGAAGAACGACGCGCCAGGTTCGATCAGCACGCCGTCATCAAGCAGGTTGCGCGCCAGTTCGGTCGCATCCAAACCGGCCGGTCCCTTGACCCACAGACTCGATCCGCCAAAGCGCGCGGCCCCGGCGACGTCAAAGGCAGTCACTTCAAGCGCCCTCTGCATGGCTTCCCGGCGGCGGGCGAACTGGCGGCGCATGTTGCGGATCTGCATGTCGAAATGGCCCTGCGCCATGAAATAGGCCGCCGTGCGCTGCTGGTGCCCGGCCGGGTGGCGCAGCATCAGTGACCGTAACTCGCGCGCCTCTGCAATGACGCGGCGCGGACCGACGAGATAGCCGAGCCTGAGCCCGGGAAACAGCGACTTCGAGAAGCTGCCGACATAGAGCACCCGGTCATTGCGGTCGAAGGATTTCAAGGCCGGGCTGGGCGGTTCGAGATAACTCATCTCGAATTCGTAATCGTCCTCCACAACGATGAAGTCCTGCGCCTCGGCATCGGTCAGAAGCTGCAGGCGCCGCGCCTTCGGCATCGTCGTCGAGGTCGGCGCATGATGGCTGGGTGTGACAAAGACCGCATCGGTTCCCGGCGGAATCCGCTCGGGTGGAAGGCCGTCGTCGTCGATATCGACGGCGGTGACCTCGGCGCCATGCCAGCGAAGGGCGGCGATGGTGTCGGGATAGCCGGGATTTTCGCAAACCGCCCTGATCCGCCGCCGGGTCAGTAGCGCGATGACGAGCCACAATGCGTTCTGCGCCCCGACCGTTACGAGGATCTGGTCGGGCTCGGCGGTGATGCCCCGCCGGGGCAGTGTGCGGGCGCGGATATAGTTGACTAGCAGCGGATCGTCGGCGGCCACAAGATCGCCCGCCATCGCGTCGAAGTCGCGTGTGCCCAGCGCCTGCCGCGCACAGTTGCGCCAGGCGGTGTGGTTAAAGAGCGTCGGGTCCATCTGACCGTAGACAAAGGAGTAGGGCAGGCTACGCCAGTCGACCGGCTTCTGGATGCGCCGCCGTGTCGCCAGCGAATCGGGCAGGAACCGGTCCCAGAACTGGCCGTTTCCGGGGGCGCTGTCGCCGTCGCTGGCGGCAATCCGTTGCGCCGTTTCGGACTCGGCGACCCGGTAACCTGCGCGGCTTTGTCCTTCCACATATCCCTGCGCGATCAGTTCCTGATAGGCCAGCGTCACCGTCATGCGCGCGACACCCAGATGATCAGCCAGCCGCCGCGACGACGGCAGCACCGTACCTGGCGGCGCCTGATGGGACAGGATCGACGCGATCACGGTCTCGCGGATCTGCCCCTGCAGCGACCGCTTCGATTGCCGGTCGAGAAAGAAGATGTCGGGAGGGATGCGCGCCTGTTTCATCACGCCAGTGTCGGCGCCCTTCTGGTCTAAGTCAAATCTGAAACTGGCCCTAACGTATGGTAAGGCGCGCCGATACGTAGCGCCAGCTTTGCCGGGGTTCGGAGGATCTTTGTCCCGGCGGGCCGTTCGCGCATCGCGCGAAAATCAACCTGGAGGATTTCATGACTTTTCTAACCCATCTGAAACCCGCAGCCGCCGTGGCCGTAGCCGCCCTGATGATCGGCGCGGGTGCCGCTGACGCGAAGAACTTCAAGATCGCTGTCGGGGACAGCGCGGGCAGCGCCCAGGAAGCCACTGGCAAGGCCTTCGTGGCCGCACTCGAGGAAAAATCGGGTGGCGAGCACACCGCGACGCTCTTCCTCAACGGCCAGCTCGGCTCGGAAGAAGTGACCGTCAACGACGCCGCGATGGGCACGCTCGACATGTCGCTTCTGGCGATCAACAACATCACGCCCTATTCGCCGACCGTCGGCGTCTTCTCTCTGCCCTACGTCATTCTCAGCCTTGAAGATGCCGAGAAGCTGACCCAGGGCCCGATCGGCGAAGAGCTGACGCAGAACACCATCAACGACGCCGGCGTCCGCATCATCGCCTGGACCTATACCGGGTTCCGCGTCCTGACCAACTCCAAGAAGCCGGTGACCTCGGTCGCCGACCTTCAGGGCCTTGTCGTGCGTGTCCCGAAGAACGAGATCATGATCGACACCTACAAGGCCTGGGGCATCAACCCGACGCCGATGGCCTGGTCGGAAACCTTCACTGCGCTTCAGCAGCAGGTCGTCGACGGTCAGGACAACCCGTATCTGACCGTGAACGCGATGAAGTTCTACGAAGTCCAGAAATACATCACCAACATCCGCTACATCTTCTCGATCGAGCCGCTGATCATCTCGGAATCGGTGTTCCAGAGCCTGTCGGCCGAAGAGCAGCAGATGATCCTCGACGCCGGCAAGGAAGCGACGCTCGCCAGCGCCCAGTTCCTGCGCGACTCGGAAGCCGCGATCAAGGAAGACCTGATCGCCAAGGGCATGGAAATCTCTGACCCGGAAAACAACGAGGAAGAGTTCATCAAGCTGGCGACCGAAGCCGTCTGGCCGAAGTTCTACGACTCGATCGGCGGCGTGGAAAAGCTCAACGCCGTGCTTGAAACGCTCGGCCGCGAGCCGGTTCAGCAGTGATCCATTGAACCAACGGCGCGCGCCGTAATGGCGCGCGCCCCTTCTGGGAGGAGGGCGCAATGAACAAGTTCTGGAACGTCGTCAACAATATCGAGAGCTATCTCTGCCGGGTGCTTCTGGTGGTGTTCGTAGGACTGCTGTTCACGCAGATCCTGGCACGGCAGTTCTTCGACTACTCGTTCTCGTGGATCGAGGAATTGTCGGTCTACATGTTCATCTGGTTCGTCTATTTCGGGGCAAGCTATGCCGCGAAGATGAGCGCGCATAACCGCATTACTTTCCAGTTCAACCTCTTCCCGGCGTCGTGGACGAAGTATATCGAAGGCATCGCCGATCTCTTCTGGCTGTTCTTCAACATCTACTTCATCTACCTGACGATCGACTTCATCTTCTTCAAGATGAACAAATTCCAGTCTTCCCAGACACTTGGCATCCATCTGAGCTGGGTCTATATCGCCCTGCCCATCGCCTTCACCCTGATGTCGATCCGCATCCTTCAGGTGAACTGGCGCCGGCTCGTCAAGGGCGAAGAGGTCGCCGATCCCGACAAGATCGACCTCGATGAGCTCCGGTCCCAGCAACAGCACGACAACACGAAGTAAGGGGGGCATCCGCCATGGAAAACGAAATCGTCACCATCCTGTTCGGCTCGTTCCTTCTGCTTCTGCTGATCGGCGCGCCGATCACCGTCGCGCTGGGCGTCGCCTCGCTGATCTCGTTCCTCTATCTGGACGAGAATCCGATCAAATTCGTGCAGATCGCCTTTACCTCGGTGGGGTCCTTCCCGCTGATGGCGCTGCCGGCCTTCATTCTTGCAGGCGCGCTGATGGAGGCCGCCGGCATCTCCAAACGGCTGATCAACATCGCCGAAAGCCTTGCCGGTCCCTTCACCGGCGGCATGGGCGCGGCGACGGTCGTCGGCTGCCTCTTCTTCGGTGCGATCTCGGGCTCGGGCCCGGCGACCACGGCGGCCGTCGGCATGCTGATGATCCCGGCCATGATCACCCGCGGCTATGAAAGGGGCTATGCCTCGGCCGTGACCGCCTCGGCCGGCGGGCTTGGCATCGTCATTCCGCCCTCGATCCCGCTCGTCATCTTCGGCATCTCGGCGCTTGGCATGGTGCCACCGCCGGAAGCCGTCGAGAAGTTCGGCAATTTCCAGTCGGTCTCGATCCCGGTCCTGTTCATCGCAGGCTTCGTTCCGGCCTTTGTCATCGCCGGCAGCCTTCTGATCATGAACTACCTGCTCAGCCGCAAGCATGGCTATACCGGCATGACCGACGGCTGGTCGGCGCGCAACATCTTCTGCGAGCTCTACCGCGGCTTCTGGTCGCTGATGGCGCCGGTCGTGATCCTCGGCGGTATCTATACCGGCTGGTTCACACCGACCGAGGCCGCCATCGTCGCGATCTTCTACACTCTGTTCGTCGGCACGTTCATCTATCGCGAACTGACCTTCGAATCGATCAACCGGTCGCTGGAAACCACGACCTGGCTGACCGGCCGCGTGCTCTTGATCCTGTTCACCGCCACGGTCTTCGGCCGGCTGCTGGTCGAAAACCAGATCCCCGCGCTGATCGCCAACGGCATGCTGTCGCTGACCGACAACATCTACATCATCTGGGCGCTGATCATCTTCTTCCTGCTGTTCGTTGGCATGTTCATGGAAACGCTGGCGGCGATCCTGATCCTTGCGCCCGTGATGCTGCCCGTCGCCTATTCGATGGGGATCGACCCGATCCATTTCGGCGTCGTGATGATCTGTACGCTTGGCATCGGGTTCCAGACCCCGCCCCTGGGCGAGAACCTCTTCATCGCCTCGGGCATTTCCAACATCTCGATCGAGACGATCTCGCTGCGCGCGCTGCCCTTCGCGGCGGTCAACACGATCGCGATCTTCATCATCGCGTTCTTCCCGCAGCTCTCGCTCTGGTTGCCGCGCGTGATGGGTTACTGACGGCATTGATGAGAGGACATATCCGATGAAACCGACAATCACGAACATCCTGTTCGCCACCGACCTCTCGCAGAATTCGACCTATGCCTTGCGCCACGCGGCGAGCCTGGCCGAGGTGACGGGCGCCGAGATTCACGTGCTGCATGTCAACGAACCCCTGTCGGAAGACGCCAAGGTGACGCTTGAGATGTTCGTCCTGAATGCCGACACCCGCGAGAAGGCGATGCAGCGCCGCCACGACATGGTCAAGCAGATGCTCGCCGAGCGGCAACAGCGGTTCTGGGACATGCTGGACGCGGAAGGCACCCATATCCGCAAGCAGGTGACCTCGATCGAAGTGGTCGACGGCTACCCGGCCGAGGCGATCCTGCGCCGCGCGAAAGAGCTGAACTGCGACCTGATCGTGCTCGGCGCGCATGATCACGGCTTCACCCATACCTTCCTCGGCACGGTCGCCACGCGCGTGCTGCGCCGCGCCAATATCCCGACGCTCGTCGTTCCCTACCGGGAAGACGGGCCGCAGGTCCAGAAATAACCCATACGCTCCGGAGACATTCCCATGACCAAGACGCTCACCGCCCAGGACCTCGCCGACACGTTCGACGCCTTCAACCGTCACGACGTCGATGCCGTGATGACGCATTTTGCCGACGATTGCGTGTTCTACACGGTTGGCGGCGACCATGCCTATGGCACCAAGATCGAAGGCGCCGAGGCCATCGCCAAGGCCTTCTCGGCGGTCTGGGCCGGCATGAAGGATGCCCATTGGGATCATCACAGCCATTTCGTCCATGGCGACCGCGCCGTGTCGGAATGGACCTTCTCCGGCACTGACGCCAACGGCATGCGGATCGAGGCCGAGGGCGCCGATCTTTTCACGCTTCGCGACGGCATGATCGTCGCGAAACAGGCGCTGCGCAAGTCGCGCCCCGCTTTCAAAGCCTGACCCGACCCGCGGCCCTTCACACAGGAACACTGCCATGGCTCAAGATCTGAGACCGCGCCACTGGCCAAAAGCCACCTATGATCCGAAATACGATCCGATCATCGATGCCGGCCCCGGCCATAACCGGGACCATGCGCCGACCTACTGGATCGGCACGGCCGGCACGCCGCCCGAGGATGACGGCCCCGTTTCGCAAGACATGGATGTCAATGTCGTCATCATCGGCTCGGGCTATACCGGGCTGTCGACCGCGATCCACCTCGCCAAGGAGCATGGCATCAAGGCAACCGTGCTCGAGGCCAACACGGTCGCCTGGGGCTGTTCGACCCGCAATGGCGGGCAGGCGCAGATCTCGTCGGGCCGCCTCAAGCGGTCGCAGTGGATCGAACGCTGGGGCGTCGATGTCGCCAAGAAGATGCATGCTGAGGTCTGCGAGGCGTTCGAACTGTTCAACGACCTGATCGGCTCGGACGACATCGACTGCGATCCGCAGCCCGGCGGGCATTACTACATTGCCCACCGCGCCAAGGTGATGCCGAAGCTGGAAAAGGAAAGCCGGCTTCTGAACGAGACCTTCGGCTACGGCTCGCGCATCCTCAGCCGCGAGGAACTGCACGAAGGCCATGTGAAGGATCAGGAAGCCCATGGCGCGATGTGGGAGCCGGACGGCACCTGCATCCATGCCGGCAAGCTGGCCTTCAGCTATGTCCGGCTGGCGCGCAAGCTGGGCGCCAAGATCCACACCGCCAGCCCGGTCATGGGCTGGACCGTGAAGAACGGCGTGCATCATCTGACGACGCCGGGCGGCATCGTCCGCGCCCGCGCGGTCGCGCTGGCGACGGCGGGCTACACGCCGCCGGGTCTGAACCACCGGACCAAGCACCGCCTGATGCCGATCCTGTCGAACTCGATCGTCACCCGGCCGCTGACGGATGCGGAACGGGCGGAATGCGGCATCCAGACGATGTCGCCGCTGACCGACACGCGGACCCTGCGCCACTACTACCGGCTTCTGCCCGACGGGCGGATGCAGATCGGCAGCCGCAGCGCCATCACCGGGCGCGACGCGGAGAACCCGAAGCACCTGAAGCTGCTCAGGGCCGGGCTGCACCGGAAGTTTCCGGCGCTGACCGATATCGACCTCGACTATTCGTGGTGGGGCTGGGTCGATGTCAGCCACGACATGATGCCGCGCATCTTCCAGCCCGACCGCGACCGCACCGTCTATTACGCGATGGGCTATGGCGGCAACGGCGTGATGTATTCCGCCCAGGCGGGCAAGCGGCTGGCCGAGTTGGTTTCGGGCAAGGGCATTCCGGTCGATCTGCCGATCTTCAGCTCGCCCCTGCCGAGCCACGGCATCCTGACCCCGTTCCGCCGCCTCGGGCAGCGCTTCATGTACCACTGGTATTACCTGAACGACGAAGTCCTCTGAGCCCGACGACCCCTCAATTCTTGAAATGGAGACGCACATGAAAATGACCACCGAAGAGGCCTTCGTTAAGGTCCTGCAGATGCACGGCATCGACAACGCGTTCGGCATTATCGGTTCCGCGATGATGCCGATTTCCGACCTGTTCCCGGCCGCCGGGATCAAGTTCTGGGATTGCGCGCATGAAACCTCGGGCGGGATGATCGCCGACGGGTACTCCCGTGCGACCGGCAAGATGTCGATGATGATCGCCCAGAACGGGCCCGGCATCACCAACTTCGTGACGCCGGTGAAGACCGCGTACTGGAACCACACGCCGCTGCTGCTGGTCACGCCGCAGGCGGCGAACCGCACCATCGGTCAGGGCGGGTTCCAGGAAATCGAGCAGATGAAACTGTTCGAGGACATGGTCTGCTACCAGGAAGAGGTTCGCGACCCGTCCCGCATGGCCGAGGTTCTGAACCGGGTGATCGAAAAGGCGTGGCGCGGCTCGGCGCCGGCGCAGATCAACATCCCGCGCGATTTCTGGACCCAGGTCATCGACATCGAACTGCCGCAGATCATCCGCCTGGAACGCCCCGCAGGCGGCGCCGATGCGGTCGCGGCCGCGGCCAAGCTGCTGTCGGAAGCCGAATTCCCGGTCATCCTGAACGGCGCGGGCGTGGTGCTGTCGGGCGCCATCGGCGCCTCGGCGAAGCTCGCCGAAGCGCTCGACGCGCCGGTCTGCTGCAACTACCAGCACAACGACGCCTTCCCGGGCAACCACCCGCTGTCGGTCGGTCCCTTGGGCTACAACGGCTCGAAAGCGGCGATGGAGCTGATCTCCAAGGCGGATGTCGTCCTCGCCCTCGGCAACCGTCTGAACCCGTTCTCGACCCTGCCGGGCTATGGCATCAACTACTGGCCGACCAAGGCCAGGATCATCCAGGTAGACATCAATTCCGACCGGATCGGTCTCACGAAGAAGGTCGACGTGGCCATTCAGGGCGACGCCAAGAAAGTGGCCGAGCAACTCCTGGCACAGCTTTCCGATGGCGCGGGCGACAAGGGCCGCAAGGAACGCAACGAGCTGATCTCGAAGACGAAATCGCGCTGGGCACAGGAACTTTCCTCGATGGATCACGAGGAAGACACCGACGAAGGCATCACCTGGAACCAGCGCGCCCGCGAGCGTCAACCGGACCGGATGAGCCCGCGTCAGGCCTGGCGCGCGATCATGGCGGCGATGCCGGAAGACGCGATCATCTCCTCTGACATCGGCAACAACTGCGCCATCGGCAACGCCTATCCATCCTTCAACAAGGGCCGGAAATACCTGGCACCGGGCTTATTCGGTCCCTGCGGCTATGGCCTGCCGGCGATCCTCGGCGCCAAGATCGGCTGCCCCGACACGCCGGTGATCGGCTTTGCCGGTGACGGCGCCTTCGGCATCTCGATGAACGAGATGACGGCTTGCGGCCGCGGTGACTGGCCCGCGATCACCATGGTTGTCTTCCGCAACTATCAGTGGGGCGCGGAAAAGCGCAACACGACGCTCTGGTTCGACGACAACTTCGTCGGCACCGAACTGAACCTTGACGTCAACTACGCCAAGATCGCCGAGGGCTGTGGCCTGAAGGGTGTTCAGGTCACGTCGATGGAACAGTTGACCGACGTGCTGCGCACGGCCGTGAAGGAGCAGATGAAGGACGGGATCACCACCTTCATCGAGGTCGTCCTGAACCAGGAACTGGGCGAACCCTTCCGCCGCGACGCGATGAAGAAGCCGGTCAAGGTCGCCGGCATCAGCAAGGACGACATGCGCCCCCAGCAGGCCGGCTGACCGCTGCGCGGAACCAACCGAGGGGGCGGCACGCGCCGCCCCTTCATCCCATGAACACCGCAAACGACCGGCCTGACCGGCCGCACCGCGCCCGTATCGACGGCGCGGCAGAGGAGATTTAAGAATGGCCATCTCGATGGGCGCCGCGAAATCGGGTTTTGCCGGACTGCCGGGATTAGTCTCGGGCATCGGGCCGGGGCTTCTGGTGTCCACCGTGATTGCCGTGGCCGCGAAGTTCCTGTCGGAACATTACGGCGCCCCGGCGATGCTGATGGCGCTGCTTCTGGGCATCGCCTTCCATTTCCTTGCCGAAGAGGGCAAATGCGTGCCCGGCATCGCCTTTACCTCGCGCACGGTCTTGCGCGCGGGCGTTGCCCTGCTGGGCGCGCGGATCAGCGTGGACCTGCTGATCGGGCTCGGGCCGCAACTGATCCTGCTTGTGGTCGCGGGCGTGATCCTGACCATCCTCTTCGGCCTGCTCGGCTCGAAGATCCTTGGCCGGGGCTGGCGCTTTGCGCTGCTGACCGGCGGGTCCGTCGCGATCTGCGGTGCCTCTGCCGCCATGGCGATCGCGGCGGTGCTGCCGAAGAACGAACATTCCGAACGCAACCTGATCTTCACGGTGCTCAGCGTGACCGTGCTAAGCACCATCGCGATGATCGCCTATCCGATCATCACCAAGACGATGGGGCTCGACCATGTCGCGGCCGGCGTCTTCCTCGGCGGCACGATCCATGACGTGGCCCAGGTCGTCGGCGCTGGTTTCTCGGTCTCCGAGCAAACCGGCGAAACCGCGACCGTGGTCAAGCTGATCCGCGTCACCATGCTGGCGCCGGTCGTGCTGATCTTTTCGCTGGCGATCCGCAGCTTTGCCGAGGCCAACCCGCAGGACGGCGGCAAACGCCCGCCCCTGATGCCGGGTTTCGTGGTGATGTTCCTCATCCTCGCCGCGATCAACTCCTTCGGCTTCGTCCCCGCATTCGCGCAGAAGGCATTGGGGGATCTTTCGGCCTGGGCGCTGTTGATCTCCATCGCCGCCGTCGGCATGAAGACCTCGATCAAGACGATCTTCGAGGTCGGCGGCCAGGCGATCATCCTGATCGTCGCCGAGACGATCTTCATCGCCGGGTTCATCCTTTACGGGATCACCCATTTCATCGGATAGAGAGGGAGGAAATCCATGACCAAACACGTCGTCGATTTCGCCGGGGAGCCGGACGACATCAGCGAACGGCGGCTTGCCGACCTGCCGGATCGCGTGATCGAAGGCGATCCGCGTCATGTCACGAAGATGCGGCATATGAGCCCCGACGGCTCCTGCCTGGCGGGAACATGGACCAGCACGCCCGGCAAATGGCACGCCTTCACCGACCGCGACGAGTTCTGCTTCATCGTCTCGGGCCATGTGCAACTGATCGCCGAGGACGGCAACGTGCAGGAGTTCCAGGCGGGCGACTCGTTCCTGATCCCGAACGGCTTCCGCGGCTACTGGAACGTGCTTGAGACAACGACGAAGCATTTCGTCATCCGCGACTATACCGCCGCCTGATCGCCGCCATCCCAACGACCTATCCGGAGAGAGACATGAAGCCGCTCCAGACCCTTCTCGCCAATGCCGCGCTTTCCGACCGGAAGATCGTTCTCAGCGAAGGCTCCGACCCCCGCGTGATAGAGGCCGCGATCACGGCGCGCCGCATGAATGTCGCTCGGATTGTCCTTGTCGGTCCGTGCGCGACGATTGAGGCGGCGCTTGCCGCCAGGGGCGGCAGAGAATTGGATGGAATCGAGATCCACGATCCCGAGACCTCGCCGTTGAGGGGCGAACTGGCGAAACTTTATCACGCGCTCCGCAAGCACAAGGGCGTGACGCCCGAAGACGCCGAACGCGCGATCCTCGTGCCCCATACCTTCGCTGCCTCGATGGTCAAGGCGGGCCATGCCGACGGCACGGTCGGCGGCGCCGTCGCCACGACGGCCGAGATCGTGCGCAACGCGATCCAGATCATCGGCACAGCGCCGGATGCGAAGCTCGTCTCCAGCTTCTTCCTGATGCTCTTCTGCGAGGACCACCACGCCAAGAAGGGCGCGCATGTCTTTTCCGATGCCGGGCTCGTGATCGACCCGACGGCGGAAGAGATGGCCGAGATCGCCTGCGCCTCGGCCGCCTCGTTCGCGCAATTGACCGGCGAGGCGCCGAAGGTTGCGATGCTGTCTTTCTCGACCCTCGGCAGCGCCCGCCACGACAGGGTCTCGAAGGTCTCCGAAGCGACGGCAATGGTGCGCGCCAAGGCGCCCGAACTTGCGGTCGATGGCGAGCTGCAATTCGACGCGGCCTTCGTGCCCGCCGTCGCCGCGGCCAAAGCGCCCGTCAGCCCCTTGGGGGGCAACGCCAATGTCTTCATCTTCCCGAGCCTTGAAGCCGGCAATATCGCCTACAAGGTCGCCCAACGGATTGGCGGCGCGGTGGCGATCGGGCCGATCCTGCAGGGCCTCGCCCAACCCGCCAACGACCTGTCGCGCGGCTGCAGCGCCGAGGATATCCTCCACATGATCGCCGTCACGACCGCGCAATGCGAATAGAATAACGTCGAGGGACACGCTCTCGGCCGCAGCATCCGGCGTTCCCGGATAGATGCCTTCTCTCTCAGTGCGTCGTAGGTTTTTCAACAGCTCACGTTCCAGTGGGCCGAAGGGCACGCGTTCCGCAGATCCGTTTCCGTCCAGTCCTTGCTTCTGCCGACGTCAACTCCGCACACTTCAGGCCAATTCCGACATCGTGCGCTTCAAGTGGTTTCGGTGTTCGGAACCGCTTTCAGAAGTGCCGAGATAGTTACAGCTTTGCGCTGTTCTGAATGTCGGCTTACATCAAGACCGAATGCTCGGTGTGCACCTGCAGCGAACGGCCGCTTACCCGAAGATCCGTTCATCGCTTCGCACGTGCGGCAAACTTCCGGAATCCGCCCGGCTTCGGTCATCGTGGAGATCCTATCTAACGCGGGCGTGAGTTCGGTCAAGGCCAATGCGTGCCCCCGCAACCACCGTTAAAGCATCAGCCCCGCGCGCATACCGCCGAGGCTTTTTGCTGTCCGCATCCCCCAAAGCCATGATCCCGGCGAGGGCGCCTACCAGCTCGATCGCCAACCCGCGTCCCTCTGGCACAAGTCGGATGCTGGTAAGAAGCCCGCGCAGAATCTCCGCCGCCTCCTCGCGCAGCGCCGCGTCATTGAGCGCAACGGTGAGATCCGCTACCTTTGCGCGATACGCTGCTGTCAGACCCGGGTGCAGGCGCACAGGTTGGTCCGTTTGATCTGCCAGCGCCGCCGCCAGCTCCGCTTTCCGGGCTTCGAGGAGCGTCAGTTTCTCCTTCATCGAGGGATGGAAGAGTCCCTCGCAGACCGCTTCGACTATCTGGTCGATCTTGCGTTGGACCTGCGCCAGTTCGCGCTCGGCCGTCGACCGCGACGCTCGCTCCGCCTGCATTAGTCGGTTGTACTCTCGCTGGTACTCCTTGAGATAGGCGGCGATCAGGTCGGCGCTCAGCAACCTGTCCTTGAGGCCGTTCAGCACACGCGCTTCGAGTTCATTCCGATCGATTGAGCGCCGATTATCGCAAGTTCCCTTGTTGCGGGCGCTGGCGCAGCCGTAACGGGTCTTGCCAACAAGTGTGTATCCACCCCCGCAGCAACCGCACGACAAGAGACCGGAAAACAAATAGCGCGGCCGCCTTGCTCGTTCTGGCCTGGATCCGAGTGGCGCACAGATCAAGCCACGCGTCGCCGTCTGCCGGGCCTTGACGCTGTGCCACAGGTCATCGTCGATGATCCGCAAGTTCGGAACCTCCTCGACAACCCAATCTCCCTCGGGATTCATCCGGGCCCGGCGCTTGCCAGTTGCGGGGTCCTTGACGAAGTGCTGCCGGTTCCAGACCAAGCGGCCGATGTAGATCTCGTTGTTGAGGATGCCCGTGCCGCGCCTCCAGTTGCCGTAGATCGTCGACGCACCCCAGGCACTGCCGCGTGGTCCCGCCACGAGCTCCTTGTTTAACCCGGCTGCAATGGCTCTTGGGCTGCGTCCTGCTGCGAACTCCGTGAATATTCGCCGAACGATGGCGCACTCCTCCCCGTGAATGCGCCTGTCGCCTGTTGAAAACGTGCCATCCGGCAGAACCTGTCGGTCGAGCCGGTAGCCGAAGCAGATCCCGCCAGCGGACTTGCCCTGCCGGACACGCCCTTCCAGCCCACGATGGGTCTTCTGTGCGAGGTCCTTTAGGAACAGGGCGCCCATCGTGCCCTTGAGCCCGATGTGCAGCTCGCTGATCGCGCCCTCGGCGACGGTGACGGTCGTGATCCCTTGGAAGCACATCTGCTTGTAGAAACCCGCGATGTGCTCCTGGTCACGGCTGATCCGATCGAGGCTTTCTGCGACGACGACATCGAAGCGACCCTCCCGTGCGTCCTCAAGGAGGCGCTGAAAGCCGGGACGGAGATGCGACGCGCCGCTGAGCCCCTTGTCAGAATAGACCTCGGCGACGTGCCAGCCCTGATCCCCGACGAGCCGGCGGCAGATACGCATCTGGTCGTCGATCGAGGCTTCGCGTTGCAGGTCGGACGAATAGCGGGCGTAGATGGCTGCTCGCATGAGTTGGGCCTCTTCTTATCGCGCCGCGCGCTTGCCCGAATGGGGCTGGGTCGCGGCCTTGGCCCGCCCCATTCTAGGCACATCTTTCCGGATGTCTTCCACTATCGATTGCAACGCGTTGCAACTCTCGATGCCGCTCGCGCGATTGTAGTGCTTCTCGGACATCTCCAACGTCGCGTGTCCGAGGATGTCGCGGATGATGCCGACATGTGCGGGATCAAACTCCGCGATCGAGGTTGCCGCGATATGGCGGAATGCATGCGGGCGGAGACTGACCTCGAGGTGGCGCTGTGTCACCTTGGGCAGTTCACGGGCGAACCCGTCCGGGGTGATGGGCTGGCCGTATTGGTTGATCCAGAGCGCGGAAGTTTGGTTTCCGTTCAAAAGGATGGGGCGGTGCGTTCCGAGGTAGGCTCGCATCGGCTCGACCAGCGCTACCGGCAACGGAGAGCTCCGGTCCTTCCGGTCCTTCATGTCGACCGCTCTGAACCTTATCGAGAAACCGCACGAGGACGGCAAAACATGCTCATCGATGGTCATGGCCAAGATCGCGCGTCGCCGTACGGGCCAAGCAATTAGGAACCCGATCATGAATGCCTGCCGGAACCGGATGGCCCGCTGCAGCGGCGTCACAGATGCGCTCGCTTCAACTTCCGCCATCCGCCTCAGGCTCCAGTTGTAGATCGAACCAGCCGAAATCGGATGGGCCGGAGGCAGGCTAGTTTGATTGGACTTGTTCACCAGGCGGTTGGCGACTGTCTGCAACCAGCCCCAGTCGCGCGCTGGGTCCATCTCGCGGGCAATCAGGTACAGATCCAGAAAGAGGCCAGCGGTCGACTTCACGACTAAACGTGCCTCGCATTCCGTGAGATATACCCGTGCGCGGTCTAAGGTGATCCTGTCCACGGGCGAAGCGTTCAGCGCGTCCGGGAAACGCCGGGCCAAGAACGAGAGCCATTGCCCGTAGGATTGCTGGCGCTTCGTGCGGCTGCCCTCGGACCAGTGATGGAAGGGACCTGCCTCGTCGAAGATGTCGCCGGCGGTAAAGAACCCCTGCCAAGCCAACTGGTCGGAACGCGGCCAGTCAACATACTTCAGTACGATCGGGAGCGGGTCAGACATCGCGGCCTCCGAACTTCGAAAGCACGACTTCGTCGTAGCGGTTGTGTGCCCACTGGTTCGAAAGCGGCGCATAGAAGTCCATCGTCGTCTGGAGCCTTCGATGTTTCAGGAGGCGGCGGACCGTCTCGAAGTCGCCTGGCCGTTCGCGCAGATAGAGCATCGCTGCGAAGTGCCGGAACATGTGAGAATGGATCGTCAGACCCGTCTCACGCTGGATCAGCGTCTTCAAATCCGCTGAGAGGTTCGACGGCGCCCTCGGCTTGCCGTCTCCGGAGCGGGGAAAAAGCGCGGCTCCTCGAGACTGGGATATCTGCGGCCGGAACTGGGTGATGTAGCGGTGAAGGAGACGCGACAGCTTGCCGCTCAGTTCAACTTCAATCGGCTCGCCGTTCTTCACCTCCGAACCATCGATCCGGATGCCGTAGATCGTATGCGTACCGTTCAGGCGCGGTCTCAGGTGGCGATCGAAGTCTAGCGAAGCGAGGTTCGCGACCCGCATCGGACAGGACAGCAGAATTGCGAGCGCGGCGGCATGCATCGCGAGGAGCGCGCTCTTGCGGGAGAGCGGGGCTGCGTTGGCGCGATCCATCAACACGGTGCACAGCGAGACCAGGCGGAC
>JBNKFC010000076.1:0-1766 GCA_050289105.1 Paracoccaceae bacterium
CCTATCTCGCGGCCCTACCCAAGGCGCCCTACAGCTATCATCCCGTACATAACCGCGAGGCCGCCATCGACCGGCGCAACTACGTGCTGCGCGAGATGTTCCAGAACGGCTACATCGACGACGCGGCGTTGGAGACCGCGCTGGCCGCGCCCCTGAAGACGGTGCAAAGCGGCGACTACGCTTCGTTCAAGTCCGGCCTCCCGCCGCGGGATTACTTCACCGACGAGATTCGTCGCCAGCTGTCGAAAAGCTTCGGCGAGGCGGAATTCTTTGGCGGCGGTCTGACGATCCGCGCAACGGTCGATCCCGAGATGCAGGATCAGGCCGCGCTTGCTTTGCAGGAAGCGCTTGAAAGCTATGACCGCAACCTTGGCGTCTGGCGCGGAACCAAACAGGTGATCGAGGTCGCCGAGCTTGGCAGCGAGGAAAAGTGGCGTAGCGCCTTGTCCGAAGCAGAGGTACCGCGCGACGTGGCCGGCTGGCTGCCCGCCGTGGTGCTGGAACTGGGCGCGAAATCGGCGCGGATCGGGATCGAGGGCGTCAGCGACGACGATGACGGTCACTGGATTCCGGCCGAGGACGTGACCTGGGCCAAGAAGCGGCTGGCCGACGGCAAGCTGGGCAAGAAAGCCAAGGTCGCGGGCGATCTGGTTTCGGTTGGCGAAGTGGTCCTGGTCGCGGCGCTCGCCAATGAGGATGGCACGTTCAAGCGCTGGTCGCTCAGGCAGGTGCCTGAGGTGCAGGGCGGGTTCATGGCGATGGACGTCAATACCGGCCGCGTCATCGCGATGCAGGGCGGGTTTTCATATCAATCCTCTGTCTTCAACCGGGCGACGCAGGCGCAGCGTCAGCCGGGGTCGTCCTTCAAGCCCTTCGTCTATGCCGCCGCACTCGACAGCGGCTTTTCGCCAGCCACGATCATCGTCGATGCGCCGATTGAGGTGGATACGCCGCAGGGCCTCTGGCGGCCCAAGAACGCCTCGAACAAGTTCTACGGGCCGACGCCGATGCGCACCGGGATCGAACAGTCGCGGAACCTGATGACCGTGCGGATCGCGCAGGAAATCACCATGCGCACAGTCGCGGGCTACGCCGAACGGTTCGGTGTCTATGACCGGCTGGAACCGTTCCTTGCGAATTCGCTCGGCGCGCAGGAAACCACTTTGTTCAAGATGGTCGCGGCATACGCGATGTTCGCCAATGGTGGCGAGCGGGTGGAGCCGACGCTCGTGGACCGGGTGCAGGACCGCTGGGGCCGCACGGTCTATCGCCATGATCAGCGGACCTGCGACGATTGCCGACTGGCAAGCCTTGATCCCGGAGCAGCCCCCCGCATCGCCTCGAACCGCGAACGGGTGATGGATGCCGTCACCGCCTATCAGCTTACCTCGATGCTGCAGGGCGTCGTGCAACGTGGCTCAGGTTCGGGCGTTCGGCTGCCGGTGCCGACAGGCGGCAAGACCGGCACGACCAACGATGCCAAGGATGTCTGGTTCATTGGCTTTACCTCGAACATCGTCGCCGGGTGTTACATGGGCTATGACCAGCCCCGCTCGCTTGGCCGCGGCGCTTATGGCGGTACGCTCTGCGTGCCGGTCTTCAACGCCTTCATGCAGGAAGCGGTGAAGAAATACGGCGGGTCGGAGTTCAAGGTCCCGGCGGGCGGCCATTTCATCAAGATCAACCGCTTTACCGGCGAACGTCTACCCGACGATGTCAGCGGCGATTTCGTGCAGGCCGAGTTCTTCCGCGACGGCGAGATCCCG
>JBNKFC010000077.1:0-4279 GCA_050289105.1 Paracoccaceae bacterium
GCAAAGACCGCGATGTCCTGGTCAAGCTCCCAGAGCGCGCCATGGAGCGCTAGCTGGGCATTATCGGTCAAGACCTCGTCGACCGATCCGATCTCGACCGTCACCTCGGTCGCGTGCGCGGCGAGAAGGAACGCGGTCGCATTGGCGAAGACCGAGAGCACGGCGAGCGCCTCCGCCGCCAGCAATTCGGAAAACTCGTTGGCGCGCCCCGACGGCAGCCGGTTTTCGAGATTGGCCTTCTTCAGCTCGACAAGTCCAGTCTGGTCCGAGAAGGCATCGCCCACCGCAAGCGCGATCGCCAGTGCACGCCGCAGCGCCTGCAACACCGTCGCCTCGACCGGCGCCACGATCGGATCGTCGCCGCCGATCCCCTCGATCCGCTCTATCAGCCGCACCCCTTCGGGCCGCGCGACGGACCGCGTCACCAGCCCGGGCGTGGTCGAGCGGAACCGCGGCCGCGTGCCGATGCCGGGCGAGCGCTCTGACGGCGTGTCCACGACCTGCGCCTTGGCCAGACGCGGCGTGTGGTCGAGCCCTTCCAGCATCGAAGCCGCCGCCGCGTAATGCGCCCGGATCTCGTCTTCCTTCAGCTCCATCTCGTTCAGCGGCGCAGTCATCGAAACTCCTCACACAGTCAATCTTCCGTCCGGAACTCCGTCACGAGCATTCTTCTGTTCGAAAATACTCCACGGGGGTCCGGGGGTGTGAAACCCCCGGCGATCCCGCCTATCCGTAAACGAGCACCCGTCCTTCCTTGCCGACAACAAACTTCCGCACGTCGCGAAACCCCGCCGGATCCTTCTCGGCCAGAACCTGGAACGGCCGTTGCGGCAGGATCAGCGATCGCGTCACCCGCGTCGCCCCGGTATCGACCCCACGCCCCGAGAACGGGTCGAGCCGGAATACCTCGCGCTCGGTCGAAGAGAACCAGCCCTTCTCGACCTCCACACGCTCGCTTTCCAGCTCTTCCATCGTCCAGGCCAGCGCCCAGTCCTCGCCCACGGGCGACTTCGCCTCCTCCAGCACCTCTCGGATCGGCCCGGTCTGGAGCGTGAAGGCGTTCGAATACATCGGGCCAAGATGCAGACGGCGAAGGCGCTTCGGATGGAGATCGTCGAAATCCGTGTCAAACCCCTTGGCGATGGTCACAAGCTTCAGCCCACCCACCGACTGCGCCATCAGATGCGCCTGCGCCGCCGGCCAGCGGCGTTCGTCCAAGGGCAGCGCCTTGCGCCCCGAATCCACGACTTCCATCAGGTAGAGGACCGGAACATTGAGCTGGCTGTCATAGACGCCCCAGTGCAAAAGGTATCCTCGTCGCCCGCCCGAAACCTCGGCGATGAACTCCGCCGCAGGATGCATCTGCGCGAAATAAAGCCCGCCCTTCATCAGCGTCTCGTAGTAAAGCCGCTGCGACAGCGCGTATTGCAGGCGGGTCGGCACGACGCGCTCGCCGACGATCTGGCGCACCATCTCGTCCTTGAGCCGGTCGGCATCCGGCGTGCCTTCCAGATGCCGTCCCGCCTGCGCGGCATCGTTCGCCATCGTCACCAGTTCCTGAAAGATCGGAAATCCGCTTTCGTGGAGGTCGATGGTCAGGTGCTTCTGCCCGATCCCGTCAAGCCGGCCCGAGACGAGATATTTCAGGCTGAGCGCCTTGAACGTCCGCGCGATGGCCCGGACATAGACCTCCAGCACATCGGCATCCATCGCCGAAAACGCGCGATCCTTCTCCATCTCCTCGGCCACGCCCGACAGAAGCCGGGTGATCCGCTCGAACTTCGCAAAATACCGCCGTGCCGCCAGATCGTCGTCCAGCGCCTTGTGGTCGGTGGTCAGGTCAATTTTCGGGTCGCTCATTTAGGCTCTGATCGCTTTGCTGCCCATTTCACCACCATCCTCCAAACTCCCGCCCCAAGCAGCACCGGCGCCAATAGCAAAACAAGAACAAAACCGAAGATGTGGTGTAGCCAACTTCCGACAAGAGAATATGCATTCCCCAAGACCCAAAGGCAGAGTGCCGGAACTTTTATGAGGCTACGCATTCGCCCCCTCGGAATCGCACAAGCTTAACGGAGCGCCGCGCAGCTCGGTGTGTGCCTCACCCGCCATACAGGTTCTTGTCGTGCTTCTCGACAATCGCCGCGAAGCGCCGGGCGAAGCGCTCATCCGCCTTGGCCTTCTGCTCGAGCACCTTGCGCGCAAAGACCATCTGGTCCTCGTGCGCCTCCAGCATCTCGGCCATCCGGGTGTTTGTGGCCGCACCGATCCCGGCCATCGCAGCCTGGGCCTCCTGGTCGGTCTTGACCCCGATCTCGTTGATCTTGTGGGCCACGTCCTGCTGTTGCGCGGTCTTCAAGCTTTTCGTCAGCGCGTCGTAAAGGACGACCCGCTGCTTGGTGTCCGTCTGGAGCTTGTTGATCAGCACCATCTGCGTCGCCGCCTGGTTCTGAAGGCTGTCGACCCAAGTCTTGCCCTTCTCGATATAGCGCTCCAGCGTCTGGGACTTCGCGAGCTTCACCTGCTCGTCCTGCACCATGGCGTTGTATTGCTTGTTCAGCTCGGCCAGCTGGCTTTCGAGCTTCGTGCGCGCCGCCGCGTCCTGCTCGACACTGATCCTGTTCTCCAGCTCGATGATTTTCGGGTCCATCGCCTGAATGTCGGCACGGAGTTGTTCCAACTCGCCCACCGTCACCTCGCGGTCTCCGAGCGTCTCGGTCAGGTTCGCCTCGACCTTGCCCTTGTGTGCGTTCAGAACCTGAAGCTGGCCTTCAAGAAGCTTCACGATCACGTCGGATTTGCCGATGAGATCCTGCAACTTGTCGTCGATCGACGCACCGCGCAGCCGCTCCTGCCGCATCGCCTCCGACTTGCCGGCGGCGAAGATGCCGACGAAGCTTTCCCATCCGGTCTTCGAGCGCATCTCGTCGAAATCCTTGGAAAAGCCTGCCGTCACGTCGTCAAGCCCCATGATCAGTTCGGCGATGTTCGCGTTCATGATCTCGGCATGCTTATGCACGTCATCGAGCGTCGCGTTCTCGATGTCGATGGCGATATCGTCGCCGGTCTTGAGCTTCGCCCGTGCCGTTTCGATCCGGCTCGTCAACTCGGAAATCTTGGATTGGGCATCGGCCACCTGCTTCTGGCTCTCCAGGATCTGGGCATCGAAATCGGACATGGGCACCCCCAAATGTTAATCGCTTTTACAATGATAGGGACAGGCGATCGCCTTTTCATCCCTGCCGTTCGAAAATTCTTATCGCAAAAACCGTGCAGATCGTCATCCTGCAATTGCGGAAGGCCCGGTTTAGCCGTTGCGGGCGGGCGCGCACGGCGATTAACCTTGGCCCATGTCCGCGCCACTCGACCAACGCCTCGCCGCCGAAATCGCCGCCCGTCGCGACGACCTGATCGCGCTGACGCAGGATCTGATCCGCATCCCAACGCTGAACCCGCCGGGGCGAAACTACCTCGAGATCTGCGAATACCTTGCCGAGCGTCTCGGTCGCGCCGGCTTCAAGGTCGACCTCATCCGGGCCGAGGGCGCGCTCGGCGACAGCGCCGCCCATCCGCGCTGGAACCTCGTCGCCCGGCACGAAGGCGCGGGCAGCGGCGACTGCGTGCATTTCAACTCGCATCACGACGTGGTCGAGGTCGGCCACGGCTGGACCCGCGATCCCTTCGGGGGAGAGGTCGAGGGCGACCGTATCTACGGGCGCGGATCCTGCGACATGAAGGGCGGACTTGCGGCATCCATCATCGCGGCGGAGGCTTTCATCGCCGCCTGCCCCGGCTACCGGGGTGCCATCGAGATCAGCGCCACCGCCGACGAGGAATCCGGCGGCTTCGGCGGCGTCGCCTACCTTGCGGAACAGGGCTGGTTCTCGCCCGACCGCGTGCAGCACGTCATCATCCCCGAACCCCTGCACAAGGACCGCATCTGCCTTGGCCACCGTGGCGTCTGGTGGGCCGAGATCGAGACGAAGGGCCGCATCGCCCACGGCTCCATGCCCTTCCTCGGCGACTGCGCCGTGCGCCACATGGGTGCGGTGCTGGCGGAAATGGAGGCGACGCTCTTCCCGCTTCTCGCCACCAAGCGCACCGAGATGCCGGTAATCCCGGAAGGCGCGAAGCAGTCGACGCTGAACGTAAATTCCATCCACGGCGGCGCGGTCGAGCAGGAGGAGGGCTATACCGGCCTTCCCGCCCCTTGCGTCCCCGACCGCTGCCGCATCGTCATCGACCGGCGCTACCTGATCGAGGAGGATCTCGCCGAGGT
>JBNKFC010000078.1:0-3397 GCA_050289105.1 Paracoccaceae bacterium
GTTGTCGTGCTTGCCCTGCAGAAGCGCGCCGATCCGTTCAAGCCCCATGCCGGTGTCGATCGACTGCATCTCGAGCGCGCGCATCGAGCCGTCCTCGAACTGCTCGTTCTGCATGAAGACGAGGTTCCAGATCTCGATGAAACGGTCGCCGTCTTCCTCGGCCGAACCCGGAGGCCCGCCCCAGATGCTCGGGCCGTGATCGTAGAAGATCTCGGTGCAGGGACCGCAGGGGCCGGTCGGCCCCATGCGCCAGAAATTGTCGTCGGTCGGGATGCGGATGATGCGGTCGTCCGAGAGCCCCGCCACCTTCTTCCAGATCCCCGCCGCCTCGTCATCGGTATGGTAGACCGTGACAAGAAGCCGGTTCTTGTCGAGCCCGAAATCCTTGGTCAGCAATTCCCAGGCATAGGGAATGGCCTGCTCCTTGAAATAATCCCCGAACGAGAAATTCCCGAGCATTTCAAAGAAGGTATGATGACGCGCCGTGTAGCCGACATTGTCGAGGTCGTTGTGCTTGCCCCCGGCCCGGACGCATTTCTGCGCCGTCGTCGCGCGGCTGTAGTCGCGGGTCTCGACCCCGGTGAAGCAGTTCTTGAACTGCACCATCCCCGAATTGGTGAACATCAGTGTCGGGTCGTTGCGCGGCACGAGCGGCGAGCTCGCGACGACGCGGTGATCGTTGCGCTTGAAATAGTCGAGGAAGGTCGAGCGGATATCGTTCAGGCTGGGCATCGGATCGCGGCTCCGGCAAGGCGTGGGGCATTCGGCCCGACACGTTTATCTCTCGCCCGCCCCCCTGTCCAGCAAGGGTTTCCGCAGTTGCGAAGGGCGGTCTCTGCGGTGGCATTGCCCGTCGGTCCGAGGCGCCCGGACGGGCATCCCCCATCAACCGCCGCCCTCTTGAACCGAAATGGCCGGGCAATCTTGCCCGGCCCCAAATCGAGACGATCGCCCCCGTCAGGCTTCCATGACGTCTTCGCCCGGACCGTCGTCGGACGAGCCGAAATCAAGACCGTGGCTGGCGCGGATCTTGTCCTCGATCGCGAAGGCAACGTCGGGATTGTCCTTGAGGAACTGCTTGGCGTTCTCGCGGCCCTGGCCGATGCGCTCATCGCCGTAGGAATACCACGCGCCCGACTTTTCCACGACGCCGGCCTTGACGCCGAGGTCGATCAACTCGCCCGTCTTCGAGATCCCTTCGCCATACATGATGTCGAACTCGACCTGCTTGAACGGCGGCGCCACCTTGTTCTTGACCACCTTGACGCGGGTCGTGTTGCCCACGACCTCCTCGCGGTCCTTGATCGCACCGATGCGGCGGATGTCGAGGCGGACGGAGGCGTAGAATTTCAACGCATTGCCGCCGGTCGTCGTCTCCGGGGAGCCGAACATCACGCCGATCTTCATGCGGATCTGGTTGATGAAGATCACCATGCAATTCGAGCGGCTGATCGAGGACGTGAGCTTGCGCATCGCCTGGCTCATCAGGCGGGCATGCACGCCGACGCTCGAATCGCCCATGTCGCCTTCCAGCTCGGATTTCGGCGTCAGCGCGGCGACGGAGTCGACGACGACGAGGCTGACCGCCCCAGACCGCACCAGCGTGTCGACGATCTCGAGCGCCTGTTCGCCGGTATCGGGCTGCGAGATCAGAAGCTCGTCGAGGTTGACGCCGAGTTTCTTGGCATATTGCGGGTCGAGTGCATGTTCGGCATCGACGAAGGCGCAGACGCCGCCCTTCTTCTGCTCTTCGGCCACGACATGCAGCGTCAGCGTCGTCTTGCCCGAGCTTTCCGGCCCGTAGATCTCGACGATGCGGCCCTTCGGCAAGCCGCCGATGCCGAGCGCGATATCGAGCCCGAGCGAGCCGGTCGACGTCGCCTCGATCTCCATCGCCGGGCTGTCGGCGCCGAGCTTCATGATTGAGCCCTTGCCGAACTGCCGTTCGATCTGGGCCAAAGCGCTGTCGAGCGCCTTCTGTTTGTCTGCGGAGCGCTTGTCGTTCATGTCGAGAAGGTTCGTCACTGCCATTGTTCGCTTCCTTATTTCACACCCTCGGGGGCGCGGCAATCATTGCTCGTGTTCGCCTCTTGTTCCCGTTCTTATGAGACCAAAAGGAGAACAATTCAATCCAATTTTCTGAAAATCGACTTTTTCTTCTTTGGGTAAATGTTTAGTTAATGGCGCCGGGATTTCGCGCCCAACGTGTAGAAAAAGCCCGCAACGTTGAAATGAAGGATCGTCATGCTGGTTTTCTGGAAGCAGCGGCTCGTCTACCTCGCCACGCCGAAGACCGGAACGACGGCGATCGAGGCGGCACTCGAACCATTGGCGAGCGTGGTGATTCAGCGCCCCCCCGAACTCAAGCACACGTCGGTCCATCGCTATTGGCGCTTCCTCGCCCCCTATCTCGAGCTGGCCGCGGACGAGGATTTCATGGTCGTGGCCGTGATGCGCGAACCGATCGACTGGCTCGGCAGCTGGTATCGGTACCGCCAGCGCACGCGAGGCGTCAGCCCCGAGCGCAGCACGGCGGAGATGACCTTCAATGCCTTCGTCGAAGGCTACCTGAGCGACCCGCAGCCGGAATTCGCGAATGTGGGCCTGCAGAGCCGGTTCCTCGTCCCCGAAAAGGGGCCCGGCGTCGACCGGCTCTTTCGCTACGACGACATGGGAAGCCTGGTCGGTTTCCTCGAGGACCGGCTGAATTGCGAGATCACCCTGCCCCGACTCAATGTCTCGCCAAAGGGCTCGACCGACCTCGACCCGGCGCTGGAGGCACGTCTCAGGGAAGTCCACGCCAAGGACTTTGCTCTTTACCAGTCACTTAAGGTCTGAGGCTCGAGGACCGACGCGGCATCGCGGCTGGTGCCGCAGCGTGACCATCGCGCCTGCCGGCATCGCAAAGGCGGTAATCGCCGGAACGAAGCCGACAATAACCTGAGCGATGGACCCGGCCGGAACGAAGGCGACAATCACCTGGGGCGTGGCTCCCCCCGGATCGATAGACGGTCCTGCGCGAACCTGTCAGTGAATTTGCCCCTGAACCGTCGCGGTCAGTTCGCTGAGCGAGAACGGCTTCGGCAGGAAGACCGAGTTCGGTATCCTCTCGCGCGTCTCGGTCAGGCTTTCCTCGGAATAGCCCGAAACGAAGACGACGCGGGTGTTGGGGCGTTCCTTGAGGGCTTCGCGCACCCAGGATGGCCCGTCCATGCCGGGCATGATCACGTCTGTCACGAAGACGTCGATCGCAAGTGATGCATCCTCGAGCGTCTTCAGCGCATCCTCGGCGTTTTCGGCCTCGATCACGGTATAGCCCCGCATGCGGAGCGCCCGGCTGGCGAAGGCCCTGACCGGCGCTTCGTCCTCGACCAAGAGCACCACGCCTTCGCCGCTG
>JBNKFC010000079.1:0-7094 GCA_050289105.1 Paracoccaceae bacterium
GGCCGGGGCCGCGCCAAGGGCCGCTTCGACCTCGGCCTTCGTAATCTCGGGCTCTAGGGCGGTGACGATGAGTCGCCGCAGCGTGTTCTCAAGCTGGCGGCCGTTGCCGGGCCAGCGATAGGCCCGGATGAGCGTCGTGGCCTCGGACGAAAGCCGCCGCGCCTGGGCTCCGTCACGCTCGGCGCGGGCGAGGAAATGTTCGGCCAGAAGCGGGATATCTTCGACCCGCTCACGCAAGGCAGGCACATTCAGCGTCACGCCGCCGAGCCGGTAGTAGAGATCGTCGCGGAAGGCGCCGGTCTCAAGCCGCGCTGCAAGGTCCTTCTGGCTCGTCGCGATGATCCTCGGCGCGTTCTCCGGCAGGGCGTCGAGCATCCGCACGATCCGGCCCTGCGCCTCGAGGTCGAAATCGCCGATCTCGTCGAAGACGATCGTGCCGCCCCGCGCCCGCGCCAGCAGGGCCGACGGCCCGTCGATGCCTTGCAGGTCGGCGGCCAGCGCCGTCACGAACGGCATGGTCCGGCGGTCGGAAAAGTCATGGATCGCACGGGCGACGAGTGACTTGCCTGTCCCCGATTCCCCGGTGATCAGCACCGGCAGGTCGGCGTTCATGACCCGCGCGACAAGCCGGTAAAGCGCCTGCATCGCGGGCGTCCGGCCGACGAGCGGCAGATCCTCGCCCGCGCCGCGCGGCGCAGCCTCCGGCGCGGGGGTCGCGCGGCGCTTCTGGCTGAGCGCGCGCGCCGCCCGCTTCATTAGGTCGGGAAGGTCAAAGGGCTTCGGCAGATAGTCATAGGCCTCGGCCTCGGCCGCCTGGATCGCGGTCATGATCGTGTTCTGGGCGGAGATCACGATGACCGGCAGGCCTGGCCGTTCAGCGGCGATCTTCGGCAAGGCCTCGATCCCGTTGCCGTCCGGCATGACCACGTCGGAGATCACGAGATCGCCCTTGCCTTCCTCGACCCAGCGCAACAGCGTCACCAGCGACGACGTCGCGTGGACCTTGCAGCCGGCGCGGGTCAGGGCCTGGGTCAGAACCGTGCGGATGGTGCGATCGTCATCGGCGACAAGAACGGTGCCGTCCATCAGGCTGTCTCCTCGGATTTCGGGGCCCCTTCTTTCGGGGCAACGGGAAGCGAAAGGCGGAAGGTCGTACGTCCGGGCGTGGAATCGGCGGTGATCCAGCCGTTGTGATCCGCGATGATCTTGGAGACCAGCGCGAGGCCAAGCCCGGTGCCGTTCTCACGCCCCGAGACAAAGGGATCGAAGATCGAATCGGCGATCTCGGGCGGGATACCCGGCCCGTCGTCGACGATCTCGATCTGCAAGGGCAGCGCGGTGCCCCTTCCGTCGACCCGTCGAAGGCGGAGCGAGTGGTCGTAGAACGTGTGCAGGCGGATGGTTCCATGTTTCCCCCCAGAGGCTTCCGCTGCGTTCTTCAGAAGGTTCAGAACGACTTGCAAAAGCTGATCGGGGTCACCGAGCGTCGAGGGCAGCGAGGGGTCGTAATCCTCGAGAATCGTCATGTGCGAGGCGAATCCGAGAAGCGCCGAACGCCGTGCCCGGTCGAGGACATCGTGGATATTGACGGCGCGCGCCTCGGGCGGGCGGAGATTGCCGAACTGCTCGACCTGTTCGAGGAGCTTCACGATCCGCCGCGTCTCGGCCACGATCAGATCCGCCAGCTCCAGATCCTCGGCGCCGAGGTTCATCGACAGAAGCTGCGCCGCGCCGGTGATCCCGGCCAGCGGATTCTTGATCTCGTGCGCCAGCATCTCGGCCATGCCGATCGCCGAGCGCGCCGCCTGCTTCATCCCCTGCCCGCGCCCGATCCGTTCGGCGAATTCACGCGGCGAGATGAGGAGGAGAACCCCGTCCGCAGTATCGGCGACCGGAGCTGCATGCAGGTTGCAGATCACCGGCGCGCGCTCGCCCGTTCCGACATCGACATCGTTGATGTAGAGCGAGGACTGGTTGGCGCGGACACGGGCGAAGACCTCCTCCAGCGGCGCGTCGATGGCCAGCCGGTCGAAGAGCGGATGGCCCTTCAGCGCCTTGGTCGAGACATTGAGGAACTGCTCGGCCGCCGGATTGAGTTCCACCGCATGGTCGGCGCCGTCGATGAGGATCGCCGGAACAGGAAGCGAGGCCCAGAGCGTTGCAGCGGCGGGAAGCGTCATGCGGCGTGCCTCAACGGCGTTGCCGTGAAGGCGCGGTCGATGAGAGAGAGCACCTCGGCCGGATCGGATTCGGTCATCATCTGCGCCCGCAATTCTCGATCGGCGCCCGCCTCGTCGGCATACCATCCCAGGTGCTTGCGGGCGATCCGCAGTCCCAGCTCTTCGCCATAGAACATTAGCATCGCCTCGTAGTGTTCTGAAATAAGGTTGGAAAGATCCGTTCCCTGCGGGATTTCCGGGGGCTTGATGCCGAAACGGGCGGCGGCGATCTCCGCCAGCCGCCAGGGGGCGCCCTGCGCGCCGCGTCCGACCATCACGCCGTCCGCCCCGGACTGAAGCAGCGCGGCCTCTGCACTGGCGTCGTCGACGATATCGCCGTTCGCAATGACGGGAATGGCCACGGCCTCCTTCACCGACCGGATCGCGCGCCAATCGGCGGAGCCCTTGTAGAACTGCTGGCGGGTGCGGCCATGCACGGTGATCATGCGGATACCCGAAACCTCGGCCCGCCGGGCCAGATCGGGCGCGTTCAGGCAATCGACGTCCCAGCCAAGCCGGCATTTGAGCGTCACCGGAAGGTCCACCGCCCCAACCACCGCATCGACGAGCGTCAGCGCGTGATCGAGGTTGCGCATGAGGGCCGATCCCGAAAGCCCACCCGTCACCTTCTTCGCCGGGCAACCCATGTTGATGTCAATGATCGTCGCGCCCATGTCAGCGACGACGCGCGCGGCCTCCGCCATGGCCCCGGCCTCGCGTCCCGCGAGCTGGACCGAGGTCCGAACCCCGTCCGCCAAGCCAAGATCAGTCCGCGCCTTGGCCCGCACCGACGGCTTTTCCGTCAGAAGCTCCCCCGAGGCGACCATTTCGGAGACGACGAGGCCGGCGCCGAACCGCGCCACGAGCCGGCGAAACGGCAGATCCGTGATCCCCGCGAGGGGCGCGAGGAAGACCGGAGGATCGATATCGATGTCGCCGAGGCGCAGAGGCAAATGCCTAATCCTTGTGCAATTGCCATCGAGATAGTCGCCCTCCCGCCGGACTGCAACGAAAACGAGGCGGTTTTCCGGGCCGAGACACGGCCTGCCTAAATTTTACACAGCCGGCCGGGGCCGGCGCCGCGACGGACGGCATTGCCCAGCCGGCGGCCTCGGATTAGACCGGGTTCGACAACGGGGGACGGCGTGGCACAGCCCAGGGATACAGCCATCATCATCGTCGCAGCCGGGCGCGGAACCCGCGCGGGCGACGAAGAGCCGAAGCAATGGCGCCGGATCGGCGGCCTATCCGTCCTGTCGCGGGCCGTCGCCGCGTTTTCGGCCTACCCGCGCATCATCGTGGTGCTGCATCCCGACGATATGGCGCGGGGCGTGACGGAATTCGCCGGCCGCGTCACCCTGGTCGGGGGCGGTGAAACTCGGGGGCAATCGGTGAGGAATGCCCTCGAATCGCTGATCCACTCCGGCATTTCCCGCGTCCTAATTCATGACGGTGCGCGTCCCTTTGCCTCTCCCGCGCTGATTGCCCGTGTTGCGGAAGCGCTCGACACCGCGCCCGCCGCGGCGCCGGCACTGGCGGTGACGGATGCGCTCTGGACCGGCGCTGGCGGGCGCGTGACCGGAACCGCCCCGCGCGAGGGGCTTTTCCGGGCGCAGACACCGCAAGGCTTCCATTTCCCCGCGATCCTCGACGCCCACCGCGCCTCTCCGGGGAATGCCGCCGACGATGTCGAGGTCGCCCTTGCTGCCGGGCTCGAGGTCGCTATCGTCGATGGCGAAGAGGATAACTTCAAGATCACCTGGCCCGGCGATTTCGCCCGGGCCGAGAGGATGCTGACAAACGCCATGGATATTCGCACCGGCAACGGGTTCGACGTTCACGCCTTCACCGAAGGCGACCATGTGATGCTCTGCGGCGTGAAGGTGCCGCACGGGCGCGGCCTTCTGGGGCATTCCGATGCGGATGTCGGGATGCATGCCCTGACCGACGCCATTTACGGAGCGCTCGCCGAGGGCGATATCGGGCGGCACTTCCCGCCCTCCGACCCGCAATGGAAGGGGGCTGCGAGCCACATCTTCCTTGCCCATGCGGGACAACTTGCGTGTGACAAGGGATTCACCGTGTCGAACGCCGACGTCACGCTGATCTGCGAACGTCCGAAGATCGGCCCGCATGCGGTTGATATGGCAAAAGAACTCTCGGCCATTCTCGGCGTCTCTGCGGTCCGGATCAGCGTGAAGGCCACCACGTCAGAACGGCTCGGCTTTACCGGGCGCGAGGAAGGCATAGCGGCCCTCGCGACCGTCACCCTGGTGAAGCCATGACCTTGCCCCGGCTCATCGCCACCCTCTTCGGCATCGGCCATCTGCGGCCCGCGCCCGGCACATGGGGGTCGGCCGCCGCCATCGCCGCCGGGATCGCCATCGACCATCTCTTCGGGTTCCCCGCCCTCGTCATCGCGACGGTCGCCGTCGTCCCTCTCGGCTACTGGGCGACGGCGCGGACCGTGGCGGAGAGCGCCGACAAGGACCCGTCCGAGATCGTCATCGACGAGGTGGCGGGCCAATGGATCGCGCTTCTCTTCCCGGCCGCCGCCTTCTGGCATCGCGGGATGGAGGACTGGTGGCTCGTCGCCTATCCCGGCTGGGTCGCGGCCTTCCTCTTCTTCCGCCTCTTCGACATCTGGAAACCCGGCCCGATCGGACGCGCCGACCGTCGCGGCGACGCGGCCGGCACGATGGAAGATGACCTCTGGGCGGGGCTCTTCGCCGGCTTCGCGACAGTGGTTGCGGCGGGGGTCGCACACGGGCTCATGGGCGCATGAGCAGGGTCGAGGCCCTCCTCGCCGCTGCGCGCGAGCAGGGCGTGATGATCGCGACGGCCGAAAGCTGCACCGGCGGCATGATCGGCGCCGCGATCACCGATGTCGCCGGATCGTCCGACGTCTTCGACCGCGGTTTCATCACCTATTCCAACGCCGCAAAGGAGGCGATGCTGGGTGTGCGGCGCGATACGCTCGATGCCCACGGCGCGGTCAGTGAACCGGTCGCGCGCGAAATGGCGGAAGGTGCGCTCGACCGGTCCCGCGCCGCGATCGCCGTCTCGGTGACGGGGATCGCCGGCCCCGGCGGGTCGGAGCACAAACCGGAAGGCCGGGTCTGTTTCGGCCTTGCGCAAAGCGGCGAACCGACGCGGGTCGAGACGGTCGATTTCGGACCGCTTGGCCGCGCCGCAGTCCGCAGGGCGAGCGTCGACCACGCGCTCGACCTCCTCCTCGCGGCGCTGGGCGACTAGTTTTACAATCGATCAACGTTTGTGCGCGGTCGCGGACCGAATGCCTGAAAAGCAGGCAGATTGCGAAATGCCCTGATTTTTAGCGCCCATTCCGCCTTTGCCACTTTTCCCGGCACGGTCGGCGCGGTTTGACCGCGCGAAACAGGACGCAAGCGAAAGGGCTTCTCCATGAATGGCGCGGATACCGCCTGGATCATCGTGGCAACGGCGCTCGTGCTTTTGATGACGCTCCCGGGGCTGGCGCTCTTCTACGGGGGGCTCGTTCGGGCGCGGAACGTGCTGTCGGTCTTCACCCAGTGCTTCGCGATTGCCTGCCTTATGAGCGTGCTGTGGCTCGTCGCGGGCTATTCCATTGCGTTCGGCGGCGATGGGCCGATCTGGGGCGGCGCGGCGCGCCTATTCCTCGCGGGGGTCGATGCGACAACGCTTCGGGGCACCCTGCCCGAGGTCCTCTTCTTCTCCTTCCAGATGACTTTTGCGATCATCACCCCTGCCCTCTTTCTCGGCGCCTTTGCCGAGCGGGTTTCCTTCGGCTTCGTGCTGCTGTTCTCGGCGCTCTGGATGCTTGTCGTCTACGCCCCCGTCGCGCACTGGATCTGGGGCGGCGGGTTCCTGTCCGACGGCGGCATCTTCGGCGCGACCGGCACGAAGGATTTTGCCGGCGGCATCGTGGTGCACGAGACGGCCGGCCTTGCCGCCCTGCTTCTCGCGGTGATGATCGGCCCGAGAAAGAACCGCACGACACCACCGCACAATCCCGGCATGGTGGCCATCGGCGCGGGCCTTCTTTGGGTCGGCTGGTTTGGCTTCAACGGCGGCTCGCAACTCGCCGCGGACGGCGGCGCGGCGATGGCAATCACGGTGACGCACCTGTCGGCGGCGAGCGCGTCGCTCACCTGGGCGCTCTGGGAGCGGGTGAAGTTCGGCCGCTCCTCGCTCGTCGGCATCGTCACAGGGACGATTGCCGGGCTCGCCTCGATCACGCCGGCTTCCGGCTATGTCGGTCCGCTCGCCGCGCTTCTGATCGGCGGCGTGGCCGGCATTCTGTGCCAGGAGGCGGTCGCACTCATCCGGAACCGGATGTCGATCGACGATACGCTCGACGTGTTCGCCGTCCACGGCGTCGGCGGCATCTTCGGCACGATCATGATCGCGGTGCTTGGCGCCGGCAGCTGGGCGGCGCAACTCGGCGCGCTCGTTATCGTGGGCCTCTTCACCCTTGTCGCGACATACGCTCTCGCCAAGCTGGCGGCCGTCATCGTGCCCATGCGTGTCGACGCCGAAACCGAGTTCAACGGCCTCGATCTTTCGACGCACGGAGAGCGCGCCTACGACATCACGTCATAGGAAGTCGCAACACACGCCATGAACGGGGCCAAATGACCCCGTTCTCATCTGGATCAGACCTGTCCGTAAAGCGCCTTCGCCCGATCCTCGAAGGCCCGCACGACCCGGTGCATCGCCTCGTCGAACACAACGCCGATCAGCTTCTGCAGGATCGCGTTCCTGAACGCGAAGTCGACGAAGAACGATACCTCGCAGCCACCCTCATCGCGGTCGCGAAACGACCAGTTAGATCGCATATGCTGAAAAGGTCCGTCGAGATATTCCGTGTCGATA
>JBNKFC010000080.1:0-3842 GCA_050289105.1 Paracoccaceae bacterium
GTAGATCGCGGCGAAGAGGAAGAGCCAGACCACATCGACGAAGTGCCAGTACCAGGCTGCGGCCTCGAAGCCGACATGCTGCTCGGGCGTGAAATGGCCCTTCATCGCGCGGAACATGCAGACCAGAAGGAAGATCGTTCCGATGATCACATGCGCGCCGTGGAAGCCCGTCGCCATGAAGAACGACGCACCATAAATGTTCCCGGCGAACCCGAAGGCGGCGTGGCTGTATTCGAACGCCTGGAAGAAGGTGAAGAGCGCACCGAGCGCAACCGCCAGCGCCAGCCCGTTCACCATGTCCTTACGGTTGTTTTCATGAGCGATGGCATGGTGCGCCCAGGTCGCTGCGGCACCCGAGCACAGAAGGATCAGCGTGTTGATCAGCGGCAGATGCCAGGGGTCGAAGGTCTCGATCCCCGCCGGCGGCCAGACGCCGTCGATGGCCGGGCTCTCCGGCCCCATCGGATAGAGCGCATGCTTGAAGAAGGTCCAGAACCAGGCCGAGAAGAACATCACCTCGGACATGATGAAGAGGATGAAGCCGTAGCGCAGGCCGATCCGCACGACCGGTGTATGGTCGCCGGTATTGCCTTCGTGAACCACGTCCGACCACCAGCCGTACATGACGTAGAGAACAAGCGCGAGGCCGATCAGGAAGATGAAGGGTGTGACCGACTTCATCCACAGGACGGCGCCGAAGAGCATGATGAAGCCGCCGAGCGCGCCCAGGAACGGCCAGATCGAGGGCTTGAGGATGTGGTAGTCGTGGTTTTTTGCGTGCGCCATGTCGGTTTCCCTGATTTGGCCTCAGTTATAGTCGGCCGTCTTCGCCGGCGAAAGGCTCGCCTGCTCTTTCGGCAGTTCGGTCTGATAGAATGTGTAGGAGAGCGTGATATTGCGGATACGCCCCGCGTCGCGATCCTTCACGAGATCGGGGTCGACGTAGAAGACCACCGGCATTTCCACCCGCTCACCGGGCTTCAGCACCTGTTCGGTGAAGCAGAAGCACTGGATCTTGGAGAAGTAATAGCCTGCGAGGTCCGGGGCAACGTTGTAGCTCGCCGTGCCGGCGACGGGATGATCGGTCGGGTTGTAGGCTTCGTAAAAGGCCATCCCGGTCTCGCCGATCTTCAGGGTCATCTCACGCTGCACCGGGTGGAATTCCCAAGGCATGTCAGGGGCGGTATTGGCGTCGAAGCGCACGGTGACCAACTCGTCGAGCACTTCCGCCGCAGCTTCTGTGCGAACGCTCGGCGTGCCGCCATAGCCGGTGACCCGGCAGAACCAGGAATAGAACGGCACTGCAGCCCAGGCGAGCGCGCCCATCGTGACAACGACACCGACCAGCATCGCGGCGATCCGGTTATTGCCCTGGGGTAGGTTCATTGCGTTGCCTCCGCCTGCGGAAGCTTGCCTTCCTTCAGATGCGAGATCTTGACGACCGTCAGCCCGAAGATCAGCGCCACGAAAGCGCCGAGAACGAGGCCGAGACCAAGATTGCGTCCGAAGCGGCGGCCGTGGATTTCATGATCGCGGTGGATCGCCATCACCAGCCTCCCAGCCCGAAGGGCGCGAGGCTCGCCTCGACCAGAAGCGCGCCGAAATGCAGGAAGAGATAGGCGAGCGAGAAGCGGAAGAACGACTTCTCGACCTTGTATTTGTCGGCCTCTGCCGCGGCCTCGTCACGCCGGGCGATGCGCAGGGCGCCCCGGATGAACAACGCGTTCAGGACCAAAGCCGCGATCAACGTCACCGGTCCGCCGATCGAGGTCAAGCTGAGCGCAACGGCGAAGGGCGCGAGAAGAAGCGTGTAGACAAGGATATGCTTGCGCGTCGCCGCCCGGCCATGAGTGACCGTCAGCATGGGCACGCCCGCCTTGGAATAATCGTCCTTCATGAAGAGAGCGAGCGCCCAGAAATGCGGCGGCGTCCACATGAAGATCAGCGCGAACATCAGCAGCGATTCGACCGAAACGCCGCCCGTCGCTACCGCCCAGCCGATCATCGGCGGGAAGGCACCGGCAGCGCCGCCGATGACGATGTTCTGCGGCGTCGATCGCTTGAGCCACATCGTGTAGACGACGACGTAGAAGAAGATGGTGAAGCCGAGGAACGCCCCGGCGAACCAGTTGGACGCCAGTCCCAACATCAGACAGGAGAGAACCGAGAGCGCCAGACCGAGGCCAAGGGCCTCCCCTTCGCTGATCCGGCCCGCGGGAATCGGCCGCGACGCCGTCCGCCGCATCACCCGGTCGATATCGGCGTCGTACCACATGTTCAGCGCGCCTGAGGCGCCGCCGCCCAATGCGATGAAGAGGATCGCGGTGAAGGCGACGAAGGGGTGGACTGACACCGGCGCAACGATCAGTCCGACCATGGCCGTGAAGACCACGAGCGACATGACACGCGGCTTCAGGAGCTGGACGAAATCGCCGAAGCCCGCCTCCTGCCCGTGGTCAATGGCGCTCAGATCGCTCATCGGGTCCCCTCCCTGTCAGGCGGCGCGGTCTCCCGCGTCCGCCCGGCGGCCATCAGTCGGCCGACGCCACCTGAACCGGCGCCGACGAGCCGAGCGCGGCGGTCTTGGTGCGCGCAACCCAGTCGTCATAGACCTCCTGGCTGACCACCTTGACGGTGATCGGCATGTAGGCATGGTCCTTGCCGCAAAGCGTGGTGCACTGGCCGAAGTAGATGCCTTCCTTCTCCGGCTTGAACCAAAGCTCGCCGATGCGGCCCGGAACGGCCGAATGCTGCACCGCGAAGGCCGGCACGTACCAAGCATGGATCACGTCGGTGGCCGTCACCTGGACGACGACAGTCTTGTTGACAGGAAGCACGACCGCGTTGTCCGTCGCCAGCAGGTATTCATCCTGAGTGTAGCCCGCGGCCTCAAGCTCGTCGCGGCCGAGCAGGAACGAGTCGAACGAGATACCTTCATCGGGATACTCGTAGGACCAGAACCATTGGTTGCCGGTGACCTTCAGCACGATATCCGCCTTCGGGATTTCGACCTGCTTGAAGAGCGTCGGCAGCGAGAAGGAGCCGAGCACCACGAGAATCAACACGGGAATCAGCGTCCACGCGATTTCGAGGGGCGTATTGTGGGTGAACTTCGCCGGCGTCGGGTTGGCGCGGCTGTTGAACCGCAGGATCACCACCAGCAGCAGCGTCAGCACGAGGGCGACGACACCGATGCAGAGATAAAGCAGCATGTGGTCCAGCCACTGCTGTTCGTGCGCCAGTTCGGTGACCGCCGGGTGGAAGCCTGTGCCGCTGGGCACCGGCGCCCCGACAACCTCCAGTCCGGTGATTCCGTCCTGCGCCCAGGCGGCGCCGGCGATGAGGCTGGAGGTGAAGGTGGCCCCGAGGCCGGAAAGAATGGTCGCAAAGCGCATATCGTGTTCCCGTTCCTGCCGCGGCTTCTTCCTGCCGCTTTCAGTCTCGTCCGTCCCCGAAACTCCGTCGGGCCGGCCGGTTGTATCCGCGCTCTCTAAAATCATATTAGAGGGAATGCGACAAGCGAAACCATTGCGGCAAAGAGCCGCTTTTGATCCAAATCAAGGACCCTTGGGGGCGATGACAATGACTGATGGCCGGTTTTCCCCGTTCGAGACCCATCTCGACCCCGAAGGCGCCCTCGCGATTCTGCGCGAGGCGACGTCGGGCGCCGATGACGGGGAGCTTTTCCTCGAACGCCGCCGCTCGGAAGCGCTGGTCTTTGACGACGGCCGGCTGAGGAATGCGAGCTACGACGCGTCCGAGGGCTTCGGCCTGCGCGCGATCCGGGGCGACGTCGCGGGCTATGCCCATTCGACAGAGATTTCCGAGGCCGCGTTGCGGCG
>JBNKFC010000081.1:0-4599 GCA_050289105.1 Paracoccaceae bacterium
ATGCCTCGATCCCGGCATTGACCTCGAAGTCCTGAAAGGCGGCGGGCCAGTCCTCGGTGATCCATTTCCGCCCTTCCGGACCATACCGAACGATGCGATCCTCCGTCTCGTATGACACGTAGAGACCGCCATCCGGGGCGAAGGCTACGCCCTCGGCGTCGTCCATCGGGGGTTGCACCGGGGTTCCGTGATGCGACAGCGGGACCACTGGACGCGTGGCCTTGACTGCGGTGACCTCGCCTTTCGGTCCCCGCGTGAATCGTCCGTTGAAGAATGCCGCGCTGTCCGAAACTGCCACGAAGCCAAGCCCATCGGGGCGAAGATCAAGTGCGGAAAAGCCGCCGAATTTCGGCGACGGATTGATCCAGACGAAGGTGCCGACATAGTCCGCGCGCGGTGCGGCGGACACCGCGCCATTGACCGCGACCGCAGCCGCGAGGATCAGTCCGAGGCAAGAACGGCGGAACATTGTCTGGGCAGATCAGCCATGGTGAATTCGCGCGGCGTCTTCTTGCGCGGCCCCTTGGGCTTGGTCTTCTTCGGCGGGTTCTTCAACTCGTCGAGATAGGTCGTCACCCACCAGGTGAGGGTTTCATCACAGCCATCCCCGCCTTTGGACAATTCGGTGACGGTCGGCGTCTGGGTCTGGCAGTTCTGCGATCCCGCGGGGCATTTCAGACGGACATGGAAATGCGTGTCATGCCCGTAAAGCGGCCGGATCTTCTGCAGCCAGGCCTTGTCGGCGGCGCGGGCAGTCTTGCACATCTCGACCTTGACGGCGGCGGCGACGAAGATGCGGTCCACGCGCGGGTCCGACGCGGCGGCGCGCAGAAGCTGATAATGGGTCGGCGTCCAGTTGCCGTTGACGCGGGTCTGATCATTGGTGCGGACCGAGACGGAGCTGATCTTTTCCCGCTCGCCCCGGCTGAGGTTCAGCCGCTGCGGCCGCAGCATCCAGATGTCCGCATCAAGGCCGATCTGGTGGCTGGCATGGCCGCTCGTCATCGGCCCGCCGCGCGGCTGGCTCATATCGCCAATGTAAAGGCCCGGCCAGCCGAGCTGGCGCGCGGTAGCGGACAGGTCGGCTACGAACTGAACCAATGCCGGGTGACCCCAATTGCGATTGCGGCTAAGCCGCATCGCCTGCCATGTCGGGCCAGTCTCGGGCAGCTCGACAAAGCCGGAGCCGCAGCCCTTCGCATACGTTCCGATGGCGGAGGGGGCCTGCCTCGATGCAACCTTCTCCGCTCCGAAAAGCTGGTTCGCAAGCGGTTCGGCACCTGCCGATCCCCCCAGAACCATCGCCGTCACGAGTGCGAAAAGCAGGCCGGTCCGTGTCAAGTGCGCTCTCCGTATGGCTTGACCCATTTCAGGATGATCATGCCAACGAGGAAGAGAGCGATCAACGGTATGGAGATGCCGATCCGCTGCGATCCGCTGATCGTTGTGAAAAGCGCGATCGAGAAGGGCGCGATGAAGGCGGTGGCCTTTCCCGAAAGCGCGTAGAGACCGAAGGACTCCGTCGCGCGCTCCTGCGTCGTGTGGAAGACCATCATCGTCCGGCTCGCCGATTGCAGCGTGCCGCCTGCTGCGCCAATGAGGATGCCGCAGACGTAGAAAATGTAATCCGGCAGCGGTGAACCGTCGGCAAAGGGCAGGCCGTAGAAGGCATCGCGCGACATGCCGGCAATGACGAGGCAGACGGCGATCAGAACGATCATGGCCAGATTGATGACCGGTTTCGGCCCGCGCGCGCTGTCCATCTTGCCGCCGAGCCAGGCGAAGAGCGCGCCCGAGATCGCGCCGACGATGCCGAAGACGCCGATCTTGGTCACCGACCAGCCGAGCACGCCCGAGGCATAGACTCCGCCGAACCCGTATAGCGCGTTCAGCGCGTCGCGGTAGAACATGGAACTGATGAGGTGCGCGGCAAGGCTCTGCCGGGCTTTGAGCGATTTCAGAAGCCGCCAGAGATCGGCCATCGCGGCCACGAAGCTGAACCTACGCGCGGGCCCTTTCGGTTCGCGAACCCAGGCGAAGAAGGGGATCATGAAGATGATGTACCATATCGCCGTCAGCGGCCCGACGGCGCGGGTGCCCTCCCGCTTCGCCGCGTCGAGTCCGAAGGCGGGGTCCAGACCGATCAGCGTCTTCCCCGTCGTCCCGCTTTCAGCGAGCAGCAAGAGCATGATCACCAGCGCCACGATCCCGCCGACATAGCCGAAGGCGAAACCGGAGCCGGACACCTTGCCCATGTCCGCGTCGCCGGTGAGGTCCGGCATCAGCGAATTGGTGAAGATCGTCGCGAATTCCATGCCGATCAGGCCGATACCGAACCAGATCATTGCCCGCAGAAGATCGGGCTGCTCCGGCATAAGCGTCCAGAGCATCCAGGAACCGACGACATAGAAGGCCGAAAAGATCCAGATCCAGATCATGCGCTTTCCCGACCCGTCGGCGATGGCGCCAAGGATCGGGGCGAGAACTGCGATGATGACGCCGGAGACGGTCTGCCCCCAGCCCCAGTAGGCCTGCGCCGCCGCACCGGCAGCCTCGGCATCGAGCCCCTGCCCGACGAAATGCGCCCGCGCAACCTCGGCAAAATAGGGGCCGAAGACGAAGGTCAGGCAAAGCGTGTTGTAGGGCTGGCTCGCCCAGTCGAAGAACCACCAGCCCCAGATGCGCTTCTTCGCCGATACGGTCATGAACCTGTCCCCTGCCTGTTGCCGGGATGAAGCCCGAAAACCCGGACGGGCGCAAGCTTCAGCGCTGGGGTGGCCAGGGCCGTTCGGCATCCGCCGCGATCCAGGCGCGGACCCACTGCGGCAGTTCGGGGCTTTCGGCCTTCTTGCCGAGTGCCGCAAGCACGTCGGACGGCGGCACGATCCCAGCTTTCGAGGTCACGGCCGACCGCAGGAGCATGTGGCTTGTGCATTCGCCCGCGCGCCACATGCTCTGCTCCATGTAGATGAAGCGCACGTCCCAGCCGATGCAGCGGCTGACGATCTCCACCCGGTCGAACATCCGCACCCGGCGGCGATAGCGCAGCGTATTGCCCGCGACCGTGATCCCCCAGCGATGCTTGCGGATCACATCGCCGAGCCCGGTGCGCATCGCCAGCGGAATGCGCCCGAGATCGTACAGGGTCAGCGTCCGGCCGTTGTTCAGCTCCGCCCACATATCGAGGTCCCAGGGCCAGCAGACGTGGTGCGAGACGTGGGGCTCGGTTATGTCGAGCGGCGCCGCTCGGCGGTTCTTCCAGATCTCTTTCGCCATGCGAACAAAGGGATACAACTGAGGGTCCTCCAGCGGCTCGACCCAAGCCGTGGCGGAGCGTGACGCGCGCGTCAACCGGCGACGTTGCGTTAGACGGTTGCGGAAGCAGCGCGTGCCGCTTACCTCTGGTCCGACGCTAACGGCCGGAGACACTTATGGGTTCGCTTTTCGACGCGCTGATGATCATCCTCAACGTGGTCTGGTTCATCATGATCACGCATATCATCATGTCCTGGCTTCTGAACTTCCAGGTCCTCAACATCCGCCAGCCGATGGTCAGCCAGATCTGGTATGGCCTGAACCGTCTGCTGGAGCCGATCTATGCGCCGATCCGCCGCTTCCTGCCAAATACTCCGGGGCTCGACCTCGCGCCGCTCGTCGCCTTCATCGTGCTGATCATCCTCCAGCGCGTGCTGATCAACAACGCGGGCTTCTTCTACGGCTACTGAGCCTTGCCCCCGGCGGGGGGCTGTGACAGGGTCGCTGGCAATCGAGCAACAAGAACCCGCGAGCCATGACCCGCGCCGAGGATCTCCTCTCCTCCGTCTTCGGATTCTCCGCCTTTCGACCCGGACAGGCCGAGATCGTCTCGGCCGTGGCCGAAGGGCGAAACGCGCTGGCGATCATGCCGACGGGCGGCGGCAAGTCGCTCTGCTTCCAGCTTCCGGCGCTTCTGCGCGACGGCGTGACGGTCGTCATCTCGCCCCTCATCGCGCTGATGCGCGACCAGGTCCGCGCGCTGAGGGAGGCCGGGGTGGAGGCCGGTGCGCTCACCTCCGGAAATACCGAGGAAGAGACCGAGGACATCTTCACCGCCCTCGACGAAGGCCGGCTGAAGCTTCTCTACATGGCGCCGGAACGGCTCGCCTCGGGTGGGACGCTGACGCTCCTGCGCCGCATCGGCACCAGCCTGATCGCCGTGGACGAGGCGCATTGCGTCAGCCAGTGGGGCCATGATTTCCGCCCGGATTACCTGCGCATCGGAGAGCTGCGCCGGGCGCTGAAGGTGCCCCTTGCCGCCTTCACCGCCACGGCGGACGAGGAAACTCGGGCCGAGATCGTTACCCGGCTGTTTGGCGGGGCCGAACCGCAGACCTTCCTGCGCGGCTTCGACCGGCCGAACATCCACCTCGCCTTCGAGGTGAAGGACCAACCCCGCCGGCAGATCCTGAGCTTCGCCGCCGCCCGCAAGGGCCAGTCGGGCATCGTGTATACCGGGACCCGCGCGAAAACCGAGACGCTCGCCGCCGCCCTGCGTGAGGCCGGTCATTCCGCCTGCCACTATCACGGCGGCATGGACCCGAACGACCGGCGCCAGGTCGA
>JBNKFC010000082.1:0-2728 GCA_050289105.1 Paracoccaceae bacterium
GCTTCGGTCACCGCGTCGAGAATGCCAGGCCAGGCCTGCACGTCATCGACCGTAAGCCCGGTGGTCAGCGCCTCGCCGTAGCGGCGGGCGAGGCCGTCGATGTCGTCCTCGGCATAGATCATCGCAGCGCGGATGCGGGTCTTCACCCGCGCGAACTGAGCGGCATCTACGCCCGTTTTCAGAAACTCGGTCAGCGCGCCGTCCAGCGCCTTTTCGGCGTCTGCGAGGCTCACGCCCTCGGCCGGGACCACGGCGAGGTTGAAGGTCGAGTCATCGTAGGAGGTGCCGTCATAGCTCGCCGAAGTGTAGATCGCCTGCTTGGTGTCGAACTGAAGCTTCCGGGCGAGGATCGAGGTCTGGCCATTGCCTCCGAGCAGATCGGCGAGGATCGTCAGTGCCGCGGCCTTGGTCTGGTCGCCGGGGTCGCGTTCGGGGGCAAGGTAGCTGCGGGTGACGTAGGGCGTGGAGACGCGCGGGTCGGAGTAGCTCAGCCGCCGTTCGGCAAGCTGCGGCGGTTCCTGCGGCCGGACCCGCGGGCCGATGCCGGGCGTCGGCGCCAGCGGACCGTAATAGGTTTCGGCCAGGCGCTTCACCTCGGCCGGATCGACATCGCCGGCAACGACGAGAACGGCGTCGTTGGGCGCGTAGTAGGTCCGGTACCAATCGAGCGCATCCTGCCGGGTCAGTGCCTCCATCTCGTGCCGCCAGCCGATGACGGGAACGCCGTAGCGATGGTTGAGATATTGCGCCGCGCGGCGCTGTTCGCCGAAGATCGCGCCGGGATCGCTGTCGGTGCGCTGGTTGCGCTCCTCGATGATCACCTCGCGCTCGGTCTTCCAGTCGTCTTCGGACAGCAGCAGGCCGCGCATGCGGTCGGCCTCCATCTTCATCATCAGTTCCAGCCGGTCGGCCGCGACGCGCTGGAAATAGGCGGTGTAGTCCCAGGATGTGAAAGCGTTGTCGGAACCGCCATTCGCCTCGACGATCTTCGAAAACTCGCCGGGGGCGAGATTCTTCGTCCCCTTGAACATCAGGTGTTCGAGGAAATGGGCGACGCCCGAGACGCCGGGATTTTCGTCCGCTGCGCCGGCCTTGTACCAGACCATGTGGACCACGACCGGGGCGCGGTGGTCTTCGATCACCACGGCTTCTAGGCCGTTCGGAAGGGTGAAGCTCGTGACATTGCCGGCGAAGGTGGGCGTCGCGGCGGCAATAGCGAGCGCGAGCCAGCGCAGGGTGCGGAACATATGGGTCTCCCTCAGTCCGGGATGACAGGTAACCGCTGAGCGGCGCGCGTCAAGCCCGCTGACGGAGAGGTGATCAGTTGCCCTCGGCGACCTCGGCCGGCGGCGCACCCACGGTGCGGGCCCCGGCGGCGCGCCAGCGTTCCAACTCGGCATACTGGTCGAGCGACATCGGCTTGTAGGCGCGATAGTAGACGTTGACGCTGAACCAGCGCTCCAGCAGCCGCCCGTCATGCTCGCGGCGGTAGTCGAGGTCCTCGGCCGCGAGGACCTGACGGATATCGGAGGACGTGCCGAGGCGCGTCGCGTAGGAAACAAGACCGCCATTGCCCGCAGGAACCGCCGTCACGTCGAGCGCGGCGGGGTTGCCGCCAAGCGCCGCCACGGCGTCCGCCTCGGGCGTGGGATCGGTGATGTTGCGCCCGCCGGGGGTCGGTTCCGGAAGAACGGCTATATCGTCGGGCATTTGAAGTGGCTTCGTCGGCAGGACGGTGAATTCGTCCGGGCTGCGGCCTGCCGGCTTGATGTTGAGGAGCTTCGGCTCCTTCTCCTTGTCGCCGAGAAGGCCGCCGCAGGCGGACAACGCCAGAACCGCGCACAGCGCCATTCCGCGGATGCCAGTTTTCGCCCCCATGGGTCTCTCCCTCACCTGCCTAGTCTCCGTTTAGCGCATGTCTTCCGAGACGTCACGGGGTCTTCTCCCGCCCGGTGAAGAGCACAAGGCCGATGGCACCGGCAAAGATCGCGATGTCGGCCACGTTGAACGAATAGGGGTTGTCGAGACCCGGCAGCGACATGTTGAGGAAATCGGCGACCGCGCCATAGAGGATACGGTCGAGGACGTTGCCCATGGCCCCGCCAATCAGGAGACCCGCCGAAAGCTTGACGATCCGGCTGTGCGGCTCGCGCCGGACCCAACGCCAGACCCAGAACGAGATGACAAGCGCCATGGAAATCAGGAACCAGCGGGCGAGATCGGTATTGCTGGACAGAAGGCCGAAATTGATCCCCTGATTCCACGCCATGCGGAGGTTGAGCCAGGGCGGGAGCACGTCAATACGCTGACGCGTATAGAGGTCGAGCCCCTGGACGACAAAGAGCTTCGTCGCCTGATCGAGCGCGAAAACGCCTATCGCTGTCTGGGTCACGAGCCGCATCGTGTTCCCTCAGTGCCGGAAATGCCGCTGGCCGGTGAAGACCATGGCAAGCCCTGCTTCGTCGGCCGCCGCGATCACCTCGGCGTCGCGCATCGAGCCGCCCGGCTGGATCACCGCCGTCGCCCCCGCCTCGGCCGCGGCGAGAAGCCCGTCGGGGAAGGGGAAGAACGCGTCCGACGCGACGACCGAGCCGACCGCGGGGCTTTCGGGCAGGCCCAGTTCCTCGGCCATGCGGCGCGCCTTGAGCGCGGCGATGGTCGAGCTGTCCACCCGGCTCATCTGGCCCGCGCCGATGCCCACGGTCGCGCCGCCCTTCGCATAGACGAT
>JBNKFC010000083.1:0-12487 GCA_050289105.1 Paracoccaceae bacterium
GTACCTGCGCACGAGATTCCTCGGCCATACGCCGTGCTTCGGCGAGCGACACTGCTGGGAACGAGCCGAGGCCCATTTCGCGTCGTCTTCCGTGGATGGTAACGCGCAGAACCCATTTACCGCGAGTTGCGTGATCCTTGACCAGCCACAGCCCGCCTCCGTCGGCATATTTGCCGGGCTCCAGCGTGGTCGCGCCCCTGGCGCTGAGTCGATTTAGGGCCCGCATCGATGAGACTCTCAGTACCTGCTTTCAGTCCACCTTTGGGTCCACCCCAATATCTGGTACTCGGTGAGACGCGACGATTCTGTTTGAAAACATGTGAGAGGTCAATAGTTGGCGTTTGCCGCTGCTTAGAGAGTATTTGATGGGATTTGATACCTAAATATTGTGCCTTTCAATGCCGGCTCTGGGCACCAACAATTGTCTAGCCCCCAGCGTCTGGGCCACGGATTTGCCGTTTCTCTAAAAACGTTTCGGGCACTGGTGGTCGCATGCCCAATGCGTGGTGGGGACGGATGCGAAGATTTCAGCCAGGGTCAGATCAGGTTCGGCGGGCAACGTGCCGTGTGGTCACCCAAGGAACCGATGGCCGTCGGGATTGGTCGCCGCCAACTTGATGCGCACTGCTTACTGGTGCGGAAAGATCCACCCGCAGCAGATCAATCGAGCCCATGGTGGAAACCTGCGCGCCGAGGGTCACATCATCGGCATCCGGATCCCGGCCCGCAGGGGCGGAGAATGATCCTGTCAGCTCTCGTCGCGCCAGCGATTGACGATCGGATAGCGGCGGTCGAGCCAGAACGCTTTCCGCGTCAGCCGGGGCCCCGGCGCCGACTGAAAGCGCTTGTATTCGCTGATATAGATCAGATGCTCGACCTTTTTCACGATCGCCCGGTCGAAGCCCGCTGCGACCACCTCCTCGACCGACTGATCCTCTTCGATCAGGCACTCGAGGATCGCGTCGAGCACCTTGTAGGGCGGCAGGCTGTCCTCATCCTTCTGATCGGCGCGCAGCTCCGCGGACGGGGCCTTTTCGATCACGCGGACCGGGATCACGTCGCCTTCGGGGCCCTTCATCCATGCGCGGTGGTTGCGGTTCCGCCAGCGGCAGGTCTCGAAAACCCGCATCTTGTAGAGATCCTTCAGCGGATTGTAGCCACCGGCCATGTCGCCATAGATCGTGGCGTAGCCGACCGCGACCTCGGACTTGTTGCCGGTCGTCAGCAGCATCTCGCCGAACTTGTTCGACAGAGCCATCAGCATCAGCCCCCGAAGTCGGGACTGGATGTTCTCTTCGGCAATTCCCGGTTTCGTGCCTTCGAACAGAGGTGAGAGCGCGGTCTCGACCGCCTCCCGCGCGCCCTCGATCGACACCGTGTCGAGCCGGCAGCCGAGCGCCTGCGCCACGGCCTTCGCGTCTTCCAGGGAATGGGCCGAGGTATATTCCGACGGCAGCATGACGCAACGGACATTCTCTGGACCGAGTGCATCTGCCGCGATCGCGGCCACGAGCGCGGAATCGACCCCGCCCGAGAGGCCGAGCAGAACCTTGCCGAACCCGGTCTTGCGAAGATAGTCGCGCAAGCTCTCGACCATCGCTCGGTAGTCCTGTTCCCATTCGTCGGGCAAGGGCACCAACTCGGTTCTGACCGCGCGCCAGCCCTGCTCGTGGTGCTCGAAATCGACGTGCCGGATGCATTCGTCGAACGCCGGCATCTGCAGCGCAAGTTCGGCGTTGGGATTGAGCACGAAACTCGCCCCGTCGAAGACCTGGTCGTCCTGTGCGCCGACCATGTTGAGGTAGATGAGCGGCAGCCGCGTCTCGATCACGCGGGAGACCATGAGGTTGACCCGGCGGTCGTATTTGTTGCGGTAGTAGGGAGAGCCGTTGGGGACGAGCAGGATCTCCGCCCCGGTTTCGGCCAGCGTCTCGGTCACGTCGTCGTACCAGGCGTCCTCGCAGATCGGCGTGCCGATGCGTATGGGGCCGACGGCATAGGGGCCGCTGACGGGGGCGGAGACGAAGAGCCGCTCCTCGTCGAAGACCGTGTCGTTGGGCAGGTGATGCTTCAAGACGCGCGCGACCACCTTGCCGCCCTTCAGCACCCAATATGCGTTGTAGAGGTTGGTCCCGTCACGATAGGGCCCGCCGATGCCGAGTGCCGGACCGTCGGCGCAGTCCCGCGCGAGGGCCTCGATCGTCGCCATCGCCTCGGTGGTGAAGGCGGGTTTCAGGACGAGGTCTTGCGTCTGATAGCCGGTCACGAACATTTCCGTCAGCGCGACCATGTCCGCACCGGCGGATTTGCCCTCTTCCCATGCCTTGCGGGCTTTCACGGCATTTGCCGAAAAAGCGCCGACGGTCGGGTTAAGCTGTGCCAATGTCAGGCGAAATCGTTCGGTCATGCACGTTCCCAGAGTTTCCGCATTCCGTATTACCAGACCTGCCGGGGAGGAAAAGCCATGAGATGGCGCGGCGGACATGGGACCGCGAGTGGCTTGTCACCGGGCGATGCCGGATTTAGGGTCTCCGGCGGGTGGAGGCGAAGGGCTACGCCGGGCCGAATACGGTCCTCGCGCCTGTCGCGCCGTCCGGGAACGAGTGCTGACGAAAAGGCGGAACGGACCATGAGGCTGACTGGCGGTACGGGATTTAGGGCATTGCTGATGGCGGCCTCGCTGATGGCGGCCGGCATGGCCGCTGCACAGGACGTTGTCACCAAGGAATACGACGACGGCGGCATCTACGAAGGCACGTTCAAGGACGGCAAGCAGCACGGGCGCGGGACCTACCGGCTTCCCAACGGCTATGAATATACCGGTGACTGGGTGGAGGGCGAGATCCTCGGCCAAGGCACCGCGCGTTACCCCAACGGCTCGGTCTACGAAGGCGCCTTCGTCAAGGGCAAGCCGCATGGCAAGGGCAAGATCACCTTCGCCGATGGCGGAACATACGAAGGCGACTGGGTCGAGGGCGAGATCGAGGGCGAAGGTGTAGCCCACTATGCCAACGGCGTCATCTATACCGGCGGATTCCACAAGGCGCTGCACCACGGCAAGGGCAAGATGGAAAGCCCGGGCGGCTACACCTACGAAGGCGACTGGGTGAACGGCGTCAAGGAGGGCAAGGGCAAGATCACCTATCCCGACCGCGCCGTCTACGAAGGCGACATGCTGCGCGGCCAGCGGGCCGGGCAGGGCAAGTTGACGCTCGCCGACGGGCTGACCTACGAGGGCGCCTGGGTCGACGGGCAGATGAACGGTAAGGGCAAGCTCACCCAGCCGAACGGCGACATCTACGAAGGCCAGCTCGTGGATGGCAAGCGGCAGGGACAGGGGAAGGTGACCTATTCCAATGGCGACGTTTACGAAGGGGATTTCGTTGCCGATCAGCGCCAGGGAAAGGGCACGTTTCGCGGCACCGACGGCTATGTCTATGAAGGCGACTGGGTGGAAGGCCGGATCGAGGGGACGGGCAAGGTCACCTATCCTGACGGCTCGGTCTACGAAGGCCAGTTCGCGGGCGACGTTGCCAATGGCGCCGGAAAGATCACCTATGCCGACGGCGCGACCTATGACGGCACGTGGAAGGACGGCGTGATCGAGGGGCAGGGCGTCGCGACCTATGCCAACGGCCTCGTCTACGAAGGCGGCTTCGTCGCCGGCAAGAACCACGGGCAGGGCACGATGACCTATCCCGACGGCTATTCCTATTCCGGCGACTGGAAGGATGGTCAGCGCGAGGGGCAGGGCGTCGCGAAATACGCGGACGGCACCGTCTATACCGGCCAGTTCGTTGCGGGTCAGCGCGACGGGCAGGGCGAGATCGTGATGCCGGATGGATTCCGCTACAGCGGCGGCTGGAAGGCCGGCGAGATCGACGGGCAGGGCGTGGCCACCTATCCGAACGGCGATGTCTACGAGGGCATGTTCGCGGCCGGCAAGCGCCAGGGCCAGGGCGTCATGCGCTATGCGACGGGAGAGACCGCTTCGGGCACCTGGACAGATGGGGCGCTGACGGAACCTGCAGCCAAACCCGCAGCGGATCCCTCGGCCGATGACGCCACGGCCGCACCGGCCGCGCCCGCTGCGACGGACGCCGGCGCGGCAACGGCACCGGCCGAACCGGCGACAAGCGGCAACTGATGCGGGTCTAGCCGTTCCGGGTACGCCCGGCCGGAGGCGTGATCAGCCCGCGGTCGATCATGTGGCCGACCAGCAGCCTGCCATAATCGGCATTGCCGTGGACGCCGTCTTCGGCAAGGAATTCCTGGCCGAGCGGCGCGCCGTCTCCCCAATCTTCGCGCGGGTCGTAAAACGTAAGGCCCGCCGCGCGGATCATGCCGGAGATCGCGTCGCAGAAAGCCGCGTAGTTCGGCTGGTCGTAGAGCGGAGGCGGGGCCACGATCGTGACCGGCGCGTGCCGGGCCATGCGGCGGAGAAAGCGGATATGGTTTGATCGGAACGCTTCCGCGTAGGCGGTGACCAAGCCCGACGAGGCGAAAATGCTTTCTCCGTCCGCGTTGAAATCGGCCTTTCTCGTGACATGTCCACGAAAGCCGAAGGGCGGCACCAGCCGGCCGAGGTGGAAGCCCACCGAGGCAAGAACGGGAAGATCCGGCCGCAGCACGCCGGTTCCGCCCAGCCTCGCGCGCACTGCGCGGATCCGGTCCTGCATCGCGTCCCCGCGCACCCAAAGCCCGTGCTCGCGATGCAGAACGACATTGCCGGCATGCCAGTGGTTCCCCGAAAACGACAGGAGTGCGGCGTCGAGCCCGTTGGCGTCGCAACCGGCCTTGATCGCGACGGAATGGCTGTCTCCGACGATCAGCAGATCGGGCAGCTTGGGGTCAGCCACGGTTGAACGCCTCCAGTACCGCTTCCTCGCACGCCAGCTCCTCCGCATCCATCGGGGCATTCAAAGCGTCTTCGCGGATGGCAGCCGCCGCATCGCCGGCATGCGCGGCCGGTGCCGAAAGATCGAGCCCGGCAAAGAAATGGCGCATCACCTGATCGACGCCGGCCTGCACGACCGAGCGCATGTTGGGCGCGAAGAAACCGGCGCGGGCCGGCGCACCGGCGATGATCTCGTAGGACGGGAAATAGTCCGTGCCGGGATCGGCGGCGACAAGTTCGCCCGCGACCGCGCGCAGGACCGACTTCGAGTGCGTCGTCGCGACAAGGACATGGTGCCCCGATTTCGTCGCGGTGAGCGGTACGGGCGATACAGTAAGGAGGATCCGAAGCCCGGGATTGAGGGCGCGCATCAGCGTGAACGCCTCTTCTAGCTGCGCCTGGATCTCGGCAAAGCCTAGATTGTGAAACACGTGCGCGGCGGCATCGAACCGTCCCGCCACGGTCCCGGGACAGATCGGGTAAGGTTGTCCCGTTTCGGCGTTCTCCCAGGACTCGGTCAGGCCGAGGGTGTAGACGAAGATGTCGGCCCGGACCACCGACCGGCGGAAGGCGCGCAGCATCGAGAGGCGGCTGAGAAGAGCCTCTTCCGGATCCGAAAAACCGTTCGGCTCGATCGCCGGACGCAGCGAATCGAAGTATCGCCCACCATCCTCCCAGATCTCCGTCGCGGCGGGATCGGCGGCCCCGGTGGCCAGACGCACGAGATGGAGAAGCTGCGCCGACGAGTATATGTTGCCCGTGCGCGACGAATAAACGCCGTAATTGAACGCCGTCGCCACCGGCGCCGGGCATCGTGCGGGCGCGGGCTCGGCATCGACCCACCCGATGCCGTTCGCCACGAGGGCGCGGCTGATGTGCTGCGCGAAGCAGGACCCGTAGGTCGCGAAGCGGGCATCGGACGGCAGTCGCCACCGCGACCTCCAGAGTCCGCTCATCCCATATAATCCTGGCTCCGCGACGCCGGACCGCCAGAACGCGGTCGGCGGAAGTGACGCGTAGGGGTTGGACTGCTCAACCATGGACGGCCGTGTTCCTCGTTCGGCTGCGTTCAGGCGAACAATAGGTCGACCGGACCGCTTCCACCAGAGGCGACGCCGGGGTTTCGCTGTCGTCCCCGACCGTAGTCAAACCCTGCATCCGCAGGCCGGCCCGTTCGTTTTTCGCTTTTCCTTTCAGTCTGGCTGCGTATAGTCGCGCCCCATGACACGGAGCCTGAACATGGACGCCCAGCCCGACGCGCATCGCGCGGCGTCGCTTCGTGACCTTCTCCTCCTTAGCCGCCTCTGAGCGTGCCCAACGGCGCGACCGCTCAGAGGTGACCAGCGCCAGGCAACGCTAAGGAACGAAAGAGAGATCAGGATGATGACCGACAAATCCAAGCAAGACCGCGTGGTGATCTTCGACACCACCCTGCGCGATGGCGAGCAATCGCCCGGCGCGACCATGACGCATGACGAAAAGATCGAGATCGCCGAGATGCTCGACGAGATGGGCGTCGATATCATCGAGGCGGGCTTCCCGATCGCCTCCGAAGGCGACTTCGAAGCGGTGTCCGACATCGCGAAGCAGGCGAAGAGCGCCGTCATCTGCGGTCTCGCCCGCGCCCAGTTCAAGGATATCGACCGCTGCTGGGAAGCGGTGCGTCACGCGAAGCGCCCGCGCATTCACACGTTCATCGGCACCTCGCCGCTGCACCGCGCCATCCCCAATCTCGACATGGATCAGATGGCTGAGCGCATCCACGAGACGGTGACCCACGCCCGCAACCTCTGCGACAACGTCCAGTGGTCGCCGATGGACGCGACGCGGACCGAGCATGACTATCTCTGCCGGGTGGTCGAGATCGCGATCAAGGCGGGCGCGACGACAATCAATATTCCTGATACGGTGGGCTATACCGCGCCGCGGGAAAGCGCCGCGCTGATCCGCATGCTGCTGGAACGCGTGCCGGGCGCCGACGAGGTTGTCTTTGCCACGCACTGTCACAACGACCTCGGAATGGCGACGGCGAATGCGCTGGCCGCCGTCGAGGCCGGGGCGCGGCAGATCGAATGCACGATCAACGGGCTTGGCGAGCGCGCGGGCAATACCGCGCTCGAAGAAGTCGTGATGGCCTTGAAGGTCCGCAACGACATCATGCCGTTCTACACGGGCATCGACACGACGAAGATAATGGGCATCTCGCGCCGCGTCGCTGCCGTCTCGGGCTTTCCGGTGCAGTTCAACAAGGCCATCGTCGGCAAGAACGCCTTCGCCCATGAAAGCGGCATCCACCAGGACGGGATGCTCAAGAACGCCGAGACTTTCGAGATCATGCGCCCCGAGGATATCGGCCTCTCGGCCACCAACCTCGTCATGGGCAAGCATTCGGGCCGGGCGGCGCTGCGCGCCAAGCTCAAGGATCTCGGATACGACCTGGCCGACAATCAGCTCAACGATGTCTTCGTGCGGTTCAAGGCCTTGGCCGACCGCAAGAAGGAAGTCTATGACGACGACCTCGTCGCGCTGATGACGGATTCGGCCTCGGCCGAGGGTCAGATGCAGGTGAAGTTCCTGCGGGTGATCTGTGGCACCGAGGCGCCACAATCGGCCGACCTGATCCTCACCATCGACGGCGCCGACCACCAGGTCACGGCGCAAGGCGACGGGCCGGTCGACGCGACCTTCAAGGCGGTCCGGATGCTCTTCCCGCACAATGCGCGGCTGGCGCTCTACCAGGTCCATGCGGTGACCGAGGGGACCGACGCGCAGGCCACCGTTTCGGTGCGTCTGGAGGAGGACGGCAAGATCGTCACCGGCCAGTCCTCGGACACAGACACCGTCGTCGCGAGCGCAAAGGCCTATGTCAACGCGCTCAACAACCTCGTCGTGCGGCGGGCGAAGACCAAGCCGGAAGCCGAGATGAAATCGGTTTCGTGAAAATCTGAGCGGGCAGGGGCCTTGCTCCTACCGCTCAAATGTTCGATTTCTGCAATGCGGCGAAATCCCGCGGGCGGCTGTCTTGCGCCCCCTTTCGCCTTGCCCGTCGGAAGCCTATAACGAGCCCCGGCCTGCGGCATCCGAGTCGCGGGTGCGATATTGTTGGGAAGCGGGAAGACATCATGGCAAGTTGGGGCGGTCTGTTTTCGTCGGACATGGCGATCGACCTCGGGACGGCGAACACGCTCGTCTACGTCCGCGGCAAGGGCATCGTCCTGAACGAGCCGTCAGTCGTCGCCTATCACGTCAAGGACGGCAAGAAGCAGGTCCTCGCGGTGGGCGAGGATGCCAAGCTGATGCTCGGCCGCACCCCCGGCTCGATCGAGGCGATCCGGCCGATGCGCGAAGGCGTCATTGCCGACTTCGACGTCGCCGAGGAGATGATCAAGCACTTCATCCGCAAGGTCCACAAGCGCACCACCTTTTCCAAGCCGAAGATCATCGTCTGCGTGCCCCATGGCGCGACTCCGGTCGAGAAGCGCGCGATCCGGCAGTCGGTCCTTTCCGCCGGCGCCCGGCGTGCGGGTCTCATCGCCGAACCGATCGCGGCGGCCATCGGCGCCGGCATGCCGATTACCGATCCGACCGGCTCCATGGTGGTCGATATCGGTGGTGGCACGACCGAGGTTGCGGTGCTCTCGCTCGGCGACATCGTCTATGCCCGGTCCGTCCGCGTCGGCGGCGACCGCATGGACGAGGCGATCATCAGCCACCTCCGCCGCCAGCAGAACCTTCTCATCGGCGAAAGCACCGCCGAACGGATCAAGACCTCCATCGGCACCGCCCGCATGCCCGACGACGGGCGCGGCGCTTCGATGCAGATCCGTGGCCGAGACCTTCTGAACGGCGTGCCGAAGGAAACCGAGATCAACCAGGCTCAGGTGGCCGAGGCGCTCTCCGAGCCCGTGCAACAGATCTGCGAGGCGGTGATGATCGCCCTCGAAGCGACGCCCCCCGACCTCGCCGCCGACATCGTCGACCGAGGCGTCATGCTCACCGGTGGCGGCGCGCTCTTGGGAGAGTTGGACCTGGCGCTGCGCGAACAGACCGGGCTTTCGATTTCCATCGCCGACCAGTCGCTGAATTGTGTTGCCCTCGGCACCGGCAAGGCGCTGGAATATGAAAAGCAGCTCCGGCACGTTATAGATTACGACAGCTGAGCGTTTCGCCCAGCGTCCCGACCGCGAGGCCGCCGTGGCACGAGACCGCAATGCCGACGCCGATTTCAAGGGACCGGTGCGCCGCATCCTGATTGCGGTGCTGATCGTCCTCCTGACCGCGATCTTCCTGATCTGGCGGATCGACAGCCCGCGCGTCGAACGCTTCCGCGCAGCATTCATCGACCGTGTCGTGCCGAACATGGACTGGGCGCTAGTCCCGGTGACGAAACTCGTCGGTATGGTCGAGGGCTTCCAGTCCTACGCGCGGATCTACGAACAGAACCAGGAACTGCGCCGCGAGCTCCAGCAGATGAAGGCCTGGAAAGAGGCGGCGGTTCAGCTTGAACAGCAGAACGCCAAACTCCTGGCGCAGAACCAGGTGCGGCTCGATCCGAAGCTGACCTCGGTTTCGGGTGTCGTGCTGGCCGACAGCGGATCGCCTTTCCGGCAATCGGTGCTTCTCAACGTCGGCTCGCGCGACGGCATCGTCGATGGCTGGGCGACGATGGACGGACTCGGTCTCGTCGGGCGGATCTCCGGAGTCGGCCAGACGACCGCGCGGGTGATCCTTCTCACCGACGCTTCCAGCCGCATCCCGGTGACGATCCAGCCGTCGGGCCAGAAGGCGATGTTGGTGGGTGACAATTCCCCCGCGCCGCCGGTGGAGTTCCTCGAAGCGCCGGAACAGGTGCGGCCGGGCGACCGGGTGATCTCCTCGGGCGATGGCGGTGTCTTCCCGGCAGGGCTCCTCGTCGGACAGGTGGAACTTGGGACCGACCGCCGTCTCCGCGTCCGTCTGGCGGCCGATTACGAACGGCTGAGTTTCCTGCGCGTCCTGCGCAGCCATCCGGCCGAACAGATCAACGAGGCCGGCGGCCTGATCGCGCCGCCGGTTGCGCCGGCGCTGCCTGCGCCGACGGCCCTCACACCGACGGAGGCCGGCGATGGTTGACCCGATCGCAGCCTCCCGTCTTGGCTACCGCCTGCTCTATGTCGGGCTTGCGGCCGCAATCCTGTTCATCCGGATCCTGCCGCTCAACGCGGTGCCGGTGCGGTTTCCCGGCCCCGACCTCATTCTCTGCGTCACCCTCGTCTGGGTGCTGCGCCGTCCCGACTACGTGCCCGCGCTGCTCATCGTGGCGGTGTTCCTGCTCGACGATCTCCTGTCCATGCGGCCACCAGGGCTCTGGACGCTCATCGTGCTGTTCGGCACCGAATTCCTGCGCTCGCGGGAGGCTACGCTGCGGGACATTCCCTTTGCCCTCGAATGGCTTCTGGTCGGGGCTGTGATCGCGGCAATGGCCTTGATCAACGGGCTGGTGCTCGCGCTGTTCCTCGTGCCTCAGGCCGGCACGAGCCTCACGGCTTTGCAGGTTCTGGCGACGGTCGCCGTCTATCCGTTCGTCGTGCTGGCGACGCTCTTCGTCTTCGGCTTGCGCAAGGCGGCCCCGGGCGAGGTCGATGCCTTGGGGCACCGGCTATGAGACGTTCGCCCCGCGACAGCCAGGAAAGCTTCCGCGGCATCAGCCGTCGCGGCCTCCTGCTCGCCTCGCTGCAAGGCGTCTTCGCCACGACGCTTGCGTTCCGCATGCGCTACCTCCAGCTCGACCAGGCCGACGAATTCAAGCTCCTGGCCGAGGAGAACTCGATCAAGATCCGCCTCCTGCCGCCGGCGCGCGGTCTGATCCAGGATCGCAACGGCACGGTGATCGCCGGCAATGAGCAGAACTACCGGATCACGATCACGCGCGAGGATGCCGGGGATACCGAAGCGGTGCTCGCGCGGCTCGCCCAGCTCATGCCGCTGAGCGAGGAGGACCTCGACCGCACCCGGAAGGAGATCGAGCGGCGCAGCCCGACGCTGCCGATCACCGTCGCCGACCGCTTGACCTGGGAGGATTTCAGCCGCGTCGCCGTCAACGCGCCCGCCTTGCCCGGTGTAACGACGGAGGTGGGGTTGAGCCGCGTCTATCCGTTCGGTTCCGATTTCGCCCATGTGCTCGGCTATGTCGGGCCGGTCAGTGACTACGACCTGTCGAAGCTCGAAGACCCCGATCCGCTGTTGCAGATCCCGCGCTTCCAGATCGGCAAGCTTGGCGTCGAGGCGAAGATGGAGGCCGACCTGCGCGGAAAGGCCGGAACGCGGCGGATCGAGGTGAACTCGACCGGCCGTGTCATGCGCGAGCTTGACCGGAAAGAAGGCGACCCCGGCGCCAATGTCCAGCTGACGATCGATTATCGGTTGCAGAACTACGTCCAGGCGCGTCTGGGCGACGAAAGCGCCGCTGCCGTCGTGGTCGACGTGAAGACGGGCGACATCCTCGCCATCAGTTCCGCGCCATCCTTCGATCCCAATCTCTTCGTGCGCGGCATTTCCGGCCCCGACTACCGGGCGCTGACCGAGAACGACCATCGCCCGCTTGCCGACAAGTCGGTGCAGGGCGCCTATCCGCCCGGCTCCACGTTCAAGATCGTCACGGCGCTGGCGGCCCTCGATGCCGGGGTCATCGATGCCGAGGAAACTGTCTACTGCCGCGGCTTCACCGAACTCGGCAATCGGCGGTTCCACTGCTGGAAACGCGCCGGGCACGGTCACATGGACCTGAGCGAAAGCCTCGAACAGTCTTGCGACGTCTACTATTACGAGGTTGCTCAAAGGGTGGGGATCGAGAAGATCTCGGCGATGGCGCGGCGGCTCGGGATCGGGGCGCGGTTCGATCTGCCGATGTCGGCGATCTCCGAAGGGCTGGCGCCGGACAAGGACTGGAAGCAGCGGAAATACGGCAAGGACTGGCTAATCGGCGACACGCTGAACTCCGGGATCGGCCAGGGTTTCGTCCTTGCCTCGCCCCTGCAACTCGCGGTGATGACGGCCCGGGTCGCCGGCGGACGGTCGGTGCAGCCACGTCTCGTCCGCTCCGTGAACGGGGCGGAAGTGCCGGTTGCGGAAGCGCCCGAACTTGGCATCAACCCGGCGCACCTGCACGCGGTTCGCGGCGGCATGTTCGACGTGTCCAATTCCCGGCGCGGCACCGCTTACGGATCGCGCATCGTCGACGATGCGATGCGGATGGCGGGCAAGACCGGGACGAGCCAGGTCCGCAACATCACCGCTGCTGAGCGTGCACGCGGCGTGGTCTCGAACGACGATCTGCCCTGGGAGCGGCGCGATCACGCGCTCTATGTCAGCTTTGCCCCGTTCGAGGCCCCCGAGGTCGCGGTCTCGATCATCGTCGAACATGGCGGGGGCGGCTCCGCCGTGGCGGCCCCCATTGCCCGCGACATCATCCTTCAGGCGCTGGCGGGCGGCTTCCCGCCGCTCACCGCCTATCCCGAAAGCCAGCGCGCCCGGATCAAGGCGGAGCGCGAGAAGCTCCAGCTTCTCGAACCCGGCGCCACCGATACGACGAAGTCGCGCGCATGAGTTATC
>JBNKFC010000084.1:0-8271 GCA_050289105.1 Paracoccaceae bacterium
TTCTTCTCGTGCGTGATCGTGTCGCCGACGCGGGTGTCGCGGACCTGCTTGATCGAGGCGGTGAAGACGCCGATCTCTCCGGGCCCAAGCTCGGCGATATCGACCATCTTGGGTTTCAGGACGGCGAGCTTGTCGATGCCGTAGATGGCGCCGGTCTGCATCATCTTGATGCGGTCGCCCTTGCGGATCACGCCGTCCATGACGCGGATCATGACGACGACGCCGAGGTAGCTGTCGTACCAGCTGTCGACGAGCATGGCCTTGAGCGGGGCGTTGCGGTCGCCCTTGGGCGCGGGGAGGCGGTGGACGATCGCCTCCAAGACGTCGGGGATGCCGACGCCGGTCTTGGCGGAAATGGGAATGGCCTCGGAGGCGTCGATGCCGATGACGTCCTCGATTTCCGCCTTCACGCGGTCGGGGTCGGAGGCGGGGAGGTCGATCTTGTTGAGGACGGGGACCAGTTCATGGTCGGCGTCGATGGCCTGGTAGGCGTTGGCAAGCGTCTGCGCCTCCACCCCTTGTGTGGCGTCGACGACGAGAAGCGAGCCCTCGACGGCGCGCATGGAGCGGGAGACCTCGTAGGCGAAGTCGACATGGCCCGGCGTGTCGATGAGGTTGAGGACGTAGGTCTTGCCGTCCTTCGCGGGATACTCGATGCGGACGGTGTTGGCCTTGATGGTGATGCCGCGTTCGCGCTCGATATCCATGCTGTCGAGCATCTGGGCCTTCATGTCGCGTTCGGCGACGGTGCCCGTGAGCTGGATCAGCCGGTCGGCAAGGGTGGATTTGCCGTGGTCGATATGCGCCACGATGGAGAAATTGCGGATCTGTGCGAGCTCGGTCATGATTGCGCGGATATGCGCGGGAATGGGCGGGCGGTCAATGGGGGATGGTCCGCGTCAGCGTCGCTGACACCCCGGAGCATCATCAATCGCGGGGATCGGCGCGAATGGCTGCCGTACACAGAAAGTGGACCCTAGGCTAAGGCACAAACCGAGGCCCAGCATGGAGATCAAAGGGACGGTCGAAACATCGGAAACAGCGGTGGCGCCTGTTCGGTTTCTATCACCCCGGTTTGTTCAAACCCGAAGCGCCGATAGAGCGACAAGTTCGCCGCGTTGGTCGATTCCAGGTAGGCCGGCCTGCCATCGCGGTCGCACTGTTTGAGAGACTCCTCCAGCAAGGCCGAACCAAGACCCTTTCCCTGAAGCGACGGATCGACGGCAATGAAGGCCAGGTGCCAGCAGGGTTCCTCAGGGTGACACTTGTCCATCTGCTCGAACGTCGCAAACAGCGCATCCTGTTTTTCGGCAGGGATCGTCTCCTCGAAGCACGCGATAAGCCCCTCTTCGTCCGGGTGAACGCCTGGCGGAAGCCACAACGCGCTGGCGCTGCAATCTTCGTTCCGGAAGGCGGACCCGTTCTCAAAGGCGCGTCCACCGAAAAAACTCATCACGCGGGGAAAGTGCTGCAGGTAGCTGCCAGGCTCAGGATAAAGCCACCGCATGAAAGGGTCCGCAACGAAACCAAGCGTTAGACCTTCGAGAACCTGATCGACGTCGGAACTGGATGCTGTACTGAACATGGCTCCTCCTTATGGACAAGCAAGCAGTAACTCATTCCTTGGTGCGCTCTGACTGTATCACAATGCGGCCCTCGCTGTCTCCAGTCGGACCCTTCCAGAATTTCCCCGGTCAGCCTCCTATGGCCGGACCGCGACCGTGTCCTCTCCGCGCAAACAGGACGGCCCCCACCGAGGGCCGAAACTCACCCAAATGTCACACCCTTCGTCTGCGCCCTCAGCCTCGGGTCCTGCGATGTCACCAGCAGCAGCCGCCCCGAGAGCGCCTCGTCGCAGCGTTCCAGCGTTTCGCGTTCGAGCCGTTCCATGGCCTCTGCGGTGTAGAGGGTGAGGTGCGGCAGCATGAGGACGTTCGGGAGCGCGTAGAGCGGGCTCATCATGTGGCCGGAGAGGCTGAGGGGTTCGGCCGAGAAGACATCGAGGCCCGCCCCGGCGATGCGTCCTTCGGTCAGCGCGGCAACCAGTGCCGCCTCGTCCACCAGCGCGCCGCGCGAGGTGTTGATGAGGAAGGCGCAGGGCTTCATCGCGGCAAGTTCGGGGGCGCCGATGATGTGGCGGGTCGTATCGTTCAGCGTGCAGTGGAGCGAGACTATATCCGCCTCGGCCAGAAGCGTCGGCAGGTCCACCTTCTCCACCCCGAGCGCCGCCATCTCCCCGGCGCTCACCAGCGGATCGCAGGCGATCACCCGGGCGCGGAACCCCTGCCCCGCCATCCGGGCGAAGCTGCGGCCGATCTTGCCGAGGCCGACAATCCCCACCGTCTTGCCGGCGATATCGGAGCCAAGCCAGCGCGGCTCGGGCCAGGCCCAGCCTTCCGCCAGCATCTGCCGGTCGAGGGGCACGATCCGCTTCATCAGCGCGATCATCAGGGCGAAGGCCCCTTCGGCCACGGTTTCCTCGGCATATTCGGGGATGTTGACGACGGGTATGCCCTTGGCGATCGCCGCCGGGATGTCGATCGCGTCGATGCCGACGCCGTATTTGACGATCGCCCTTAGCCGCGTCGCCGCGCCGATCACCCGCGCCGTCACCGGCGTGTAGCACATGAGAAGAAGGTCGGCATCGGCGACCTCGACCGCCAGCGCCTCCTCGTCCACCCCGTCGGGGAGGAGGACGAGATCCCCCCTCCGGCGGAGTTCGGCGTCGAGGCGGGGTGTCTGGAGTTCGCGGTCGGTTCGGACGATCTTCATGAGCGCATTCCGTGCTAGGATGGCGGCGAGACTGCCCGAAGGGAGGCCGGGATGAAAGAGATCGCCTATTCCGTGCGCGTCACCGGGCGGGTGCAGGGCGTGGCCTACCGGGCCTGGGCGCAGGCGGAGGCCGGGCTGCTGGGGCTGAGAGGCTGGGTCGGGAACCGCGATGACGGTTCGGTCGAGGCCTTGATCGCGGGGCCCGAAGCGCGGGTCGAGGCGATGGTCACGGCGATGGGCGAGGGTCCGGGCGCCGCGCGGGTCACCGATGTCTGGACCGAACCTGCCGATCCGGCCGGTGTCCCCGACGGGTTCAGGATCCGACGCTGATCGCGGGAAGCGCGGGGGCCGTCACCCACCCAAGCAAACCGCCGGCCACCAGTGATCCCGCATAGCCGAGAACCGCGACCGCGATGGTGGCGAAGATCCAGCGCCAGGCGGCGATGCCACTACGCCGAAGGGCGATGGCCTGGACAGTGCCGAGGCACGCGCCTTCCCAGAGGCCGGCGGCGAGGATCGCCGGCACTTCGGGCACCTAGCCGCGCCCTGATGCGGCATAGGCAACGGCCACCCCCGCGATGCCGAGGGACTCGTCCAGCGCAGAGGCGATGATCCCGCGATTGTTCATCCGGGCAGGGTGACCCGATGTGCCAATTCCGTCCTTGACGGTGGTCAAGAGCGACATATCGCGCGGGAAAGGCATGGGGCTTGACCTCGTCCGCAGCCGGCCCGATCTATGCGACAACCGACACGGAGTCCGTCTCATGAAACTCTCGATCCCCGACATGACCTGCGGCCATTGCAAGGCCGTTGTGGAGCGCACGATCATCGATCTGGACAGCGAGGCCGATGTCATCGTCGACGTTGCCGGCCATACGGCGGAGATCACCACCACCGCCGCGCCGGAGGCGATCATAGAGGCGCTGAAGACCCAGGGCTATCCGGCGACGCGGATCGCCTGAGCCGCGACAACGCGGCGCAATTGCATCCGGGGCGCGACATATGCATAATCCGCGCCAAAGGGACGAGGCGACGCCGGACACAACCGGCGCGCGAGCAGGGACGGGGTCGACGAATGAGATCAGCTTTTTTGGCTGCAATTTTGATGGTTTCGGCCCCTGAAGTCGGCGCGGCCGGACCGATCGACACCGCCTGCATCAAGGCAAACCGCTCGGCCAATCCCCAGCTTTGTGCCTGCATCCAGAGGGTTGCCAACATGACCCTGACCGGGTCCGACCAGCGGCTCGCCGCGCGGTTCTTCCGCGACCCCGGCAAGGCGCAGGAAGTGCGCCAGTCGGGCCGCACCAGCCACCGCGAATTCTGGACCCGCTACACGACCTTCGGCGAGGCGGCGGAACAGGTCTGCTCGCAATAACGCCGTCCGGACCCCGGCTCAGCTTCTCCCTGACAGCCGGGCGACAAGCGCGTCCGCGCCGGCCTCGACAAGGTCGAGGGTCTCGTCGAAGTCGCGCGTGTACCAGGGGTCCGGCACCTCGTCGCGGCCGAGACCCGGCACCTGGGCGAGAAACAGGTGCAGCGGCGTCGCGTTGCCGGCCGGGCGCAGCCGCTCCAGCTTGGCGAGGACCGCGCGGTCCATTGCGAGGATGAGGCCGAAATCGTCGAAATCCTCTACCGTGACCTGGCGCGCGCGGAGCGGCGCGAGGTCGTAGCCGCGCGCGGCGGCGGCGGCGATCATCGGCCCGTGTGGCGGATCGCCTACATGCCAATCGCTGGTGCCGGCGCTGTCGACACCGACCGCAAGCCCCGCCGCAGCGGCGCGCGCGGCAAAGACCGCCTCGGCGGCAGGAGAGCGGCAGATATTGCCGAGACAGACAAAGAGGATAGGCTGCATGGGACCTCGCACCCCATGGCCATCGCAGACGGAGCGGCCGATGTCAAAACCGCATGAGCAGATCGTCATCCTGACCGGCGCCGGAATCTCGGCCGAAAGTGGGCTCGGCACGTTCCGCGATGTCGGCGGGCTCTGGTCGCGCTACGACTGGCGCGACCTCGCGACGCCCGAAGGCTTCTCCCGCGATCCGGACTTCGTGCTCGCCTTCTACAACTGGCGGCGCGAGCGGGTGCGCGCGGCGCGCCCGAACCCGGCGCATGAGGCCCTGGCCCGGCTGCAACGGCACTGGCGGGGCGGTGTGACGCTCATCACCCAGAATGTGGACGACCTCCACGAACAGGCCGGCAGCACCGATGTCATCCACATGCACGGCACGCATCTGACCGCGCTCTGCGCCGCCTGCGGCCACCGCTGGCCCGCGCCCGAGACGATGGAGGTCGCCGACCCCTGCCCCGCCTGCGCCCGTCCCGCAACCCGCCCCGACGTGGTCTGGTTCGGCGAGACGCCGTATCACATGGAGCGTATCGGCGCGGCGCTTGCCGCCTCCGACCTCTTCGTCTCGATCGGCACCTCGGGCACCGTCTACCCCGCCGCCGGCTTCGCCGCCGCGGCGCGCAAGGCCGGGGCGCGGACGCTCGAACTCAACCTCGAACCCTCGGAGAATGCGGGCCTTTTCGACGAGGTCCGCCACGGCCCTGCGTCCACGATTGTTCCCGACTGGGTGGCCGCCCTTCTCGGCTGACCCCTGCCTTCTTCTGTTCGAAAATACTCCGGGGGAATGGCCCGGCACGGGCCATGGGGGCAGCGCCCCCGCCCGGTCACCGCTCAGCGGAACGCGGGCCCGTGCGCCCAGATCGTCAGCGACCAGCGCGTGCCCTCGGTGACCGGCGTCACCCGGTGCAGCACGAAACTCGGGAAGAGCGTCGCTGCCCCGCGTGCGGACTCCGCCGCCCGGACATGGGCATCCGGCATCACCTCAAGGACACCGCCGCGATACTCGGCCGGATCGGAAAGCTGCACGACCATCGTGAGTTTGCGCCGCGCCGCGACCGCGCCGGTGCCGATGTCGGAATGCCAGTCGAAATGGCCCTCCCGCTCGGCACCGTAGCGCGCGACCTGGGCGCTTTCGGCAAACTCGCTCAGCGCGAAATCGAAGGCCTCGCGGTTGGCGCGGGCGACGATCGCGATGATCCGCTCCATCACCCAATCCGCGCCCTCGCGCTCATCGAGCCAGGCCAGATCGGAGCGGCGGATATTATGGTCGGAGGCATTACGGACAAGGCCGGCATCGGCCAGCGGCTCGGCCTGCGCGAGCGCGATGATCCGGTCGCAATCGGGGCCGCTGAAAGCGTCGGGAAGGGTATAGGGCACGAACATCGGAAACCTGAAGCTGAAGGTAGCGCCTATTGCCGCGCGCGGACGCCGGTTTCCCCGCCGAAAGCGACCCGCTGATCCGATTGCGACATCCTTGAAGATGAGCTTGTCGGCGACCGCCCCGACACGATCAGGGTGCGGCGGCTCAGACGCGGAGTCCTGCCAGCCGGAAGCTTTCCAGCCAGTGCGCGATGTCCTCGGACCGCGCGCACAGGTTCGCCTCGCTGCGCGCGCAAAGCCCGGGGTCATAGCCCGGCGGCAGGTCCGCGATCACCCGGCGCGCGCCCTCGAAATCGCCGAGCCGTGCGAGATTCGCGGCTTTGAGAACGTCGACATATGCAAACGGCGTGGCGATCGCATCGAGCGCCTCCTGGCTGCCGTAATAATCGTGCAGCATGTGCCGCACTTCGGCCAGTGCCGAATGGCAGCCGGGCGACAGGCGCGGTTCGAGCTCGATCGCCCGCTCCAGCATCCGCAACCCGTCGCGCTTTTCGCCAAAGCAGGCGAGGGAAAGCCCGTGAATGACGAGAATCTCGCTGTCATGCGCGCTTTCCAGTGCCGCCGCTTCGGCATAGCGGAGCGCGGCCTGCGGATCGCCGAGCATGAGATATGTCATCGAGGCGCGCTGGAGGATGAAGGGATCGGTCGAATCCGCCGAGAGCGCCAGCCCGATCTCGTGGCGCGCATTGGCAAGGAGGTCGGACTCGCCGATGCCGAACCATTGGCCGAAGACGCCGAATGCGTAAAAATAGGCGGCATAGGCACGCGCCCGGGCATAGCCGGCGTCGAGCGCGACCGCCTTCAGCGCGCATTCGAGGGCACGGCGCGGTGCGCCGTTACGCCAGTGCGTCCGCGCGCCGAGAAATTGCACATACGCGCTACCCGAGGAGGTCGGATCGCGTCGCCTCTGCCGCGCAGCGGCCTCGTCGAGGTTGAATGCCAGCCGTGCAACCACGGCGCCAACGATCTGATCCTGCACGGAGAAGAGATCGCCAACCGCGCTCTTGAAGCGATCACCCCAGGCAACGGTTCCCGTCTCGGCGTCGATGAGCTGCACCGAAACCCGGATCACATCGCCCGACGTGCGGACACTGCCGCAGATGATGAAATCGACGCCAAGGGCATGCATCGCCTCGTCCCGTGTCGCGCCCTCGCCGCCGTGGTACGAGCTGACCCGATGCCCGACCACGGAAAGATGGCGGTAGCGCGCAAGCTCCGTGATGAGGTCCTCGGCGAGCCCCTCCGATAGCAGTCGTCCTTCGCGCCCTTCCTCGGCATTGGTAAAGGGCAGCACGGCGACGGAGGTCGTTGCGCGGTCCGGCGCATTGGCAAGATCGGGCGGGACGGTCGCGTCCGCCGCGTTCGGTTGTGGCCCGATATACTTGTAGCCGCGCCCGTGCACGGTCTGGATCAGCGCGGGACCAAGTACCTTGCGCAGGGCCGAGACATGGACCTGCAGCGTATTGTCCTCGACCGCCACGCCGGACCAGACCGTGTCCATCAACTCGGTCTTGCTGACCACCTCGCCCGCTTTGCTGAGGAGCGCCTCGAGAATGTCGCACGACCTCTCTCCCAGTTCGACGGCGCCGTCGGGTCCGTCGAGCTGCCTCAGGTGACCACGAAGCAAATAATCGCCAAACCGGATGTCCATGACGCCGCCAGTCTACGGCAAAAAAAGGACCGGCGCGAACATATCTGAATCGCACCGTCAGGAAACTTCAGTTTCCGGAAGAAGATCGCCAAGGACTTGCGGTCAGCGCCGCCCGATGGTGGGGACAGGAGGAACACGAGGATGACGGAGATATTCACCACCCCGATCCACCCTACAAAACATCGGCTGACGCTGGGCATCGCTACGTCAGCGCGCGCCTGCCGCGACGGGCTGAAGGCCCTGGTCCGCGCGACCGGAGGCGCGATGCAGCTTCTTGCCGGTGCGATCCAGGACGCCACCAGGATGGCCTATGTCGATCCTTTCGCACCCGACCGCGACAGACGGGCCGACGACAATCGCCGAAGGTAGACACGGAAAGACCGTGGTGACTGGCCTCTCCCCCCGAACGGGGGAAGAGGATGGTCCACGACGAGCAGGCGTCCCGGTCTTCCGGTCGAAGGACGTCTCAGCGCGCGGAGTCCACGGGCACGTCAACCTCGACCGTGCCGGCCTTTTCGAAGGTCAGCGTGAGATGCACCGTCGCGCCTTCGGCCGGCCGGTCCTTCAGCCCCATGAACATCACGTGGTCGCCGCCGCGGGCGAGTTCATGGATGCCGCCAGC
>JBNKFC010000085.1:0-10549 GCA_050289105.1 Paracoccaceae bacterium
CCGCCAGTTCCCAATGGCCCGAAGGCGTGTCCTTGCCCTTCGACACTTCCGTCGCGGCCCCCCAAAGCCCCTGCGGCTCCGCGTCGAAACCGGGCATCGCCGCCCCTGAAGCGAGACGGACAGCAGCGCCGAGGCCCAGCGCGTCGAGATGCGGCATCTTGAGAGGTCCCGATCGCCCGTCCTCCGCCAGCCCGGCGGCGCAAGCCTCGGCTATGTGTCCAAGCGTATTGGCGCCGGTATCCGGCAGGTCGCCGTTGAAGAAAGATCCCGCGTCCGGTGCGCCCCCGGCACCGACACTGTCCATCACGATCAGGAAGGCGCGCGGCATCAGCCGATCCTCTTATGGATCAGCGGCGGCTCCTCCATTTCGTCCTCGCCGATACGGATCGCCGCCAGAACGGAGGCCACCGCACGCTCGGCTTCATCCTCGCTCGCGGCATGGACCCGGGCAATCGTCTCGCCCCGCTCGATCGGCTCGCCGAGCGGCATGATCTCCGAGAGGCCCACCGACGGGTTGATCTTGTCGCCGCCCTTGAGCCGCCCGCCACCGAGATGGACGACTGCATGGCCGAGCGCCTCGCCGTCGATTGCAGTGATGTACCCCGAAGCGGAGGCTTGCACGTCGCGCACAACCCGTGCCGCCGGCAGCCGGTCGGGATATCGTTCGACGAAATCGCCCGGCCCGCCAAGGGCGGCGACCATGCGCCCGAAGGTCTCGGCCGCGCGGCCGGATTCCAGCGCCTCCTCGATCTGGTCGGCCCCCTCACTCGCATCCTCTGCCAGCCCGCCGAGCGCCAGCGCCTCACCGCCCAGGGCCACGGTCACATCCCAAAGCGCCTGGTTGATCGCGACCCCGGTCAGCGTCTCCATCACCTCCAGCACTTCGAGGGCATTGCCCGCCGAAGATGCCAGCGGCTGGTTCATGTCGGTGATCAGCGCGGCCGTCATGCAACCCGCACCCTGCGCGGTCGTCACGAGCGATGCCGCCAGCGCCTCGGCATCCGCCATCGTCTTCATGAAAGCACCGGAGCCGACCTTGACGTCGAGGATCAGCGCCTCGAGACCGGCGGCGAGCTTCTTCGAGAGGATCGAGGCTGTGATGAGGTCGATTGACTCCACCGTCCCCGTCACGTCGCGGATCGCGTAGAGCCGACGGTCGGCGGGCGCGATGTTCGCCGACGCCCCGACGATAGCGCAGCCGACATCGGCCACCAGCCGGTGCAGGTCCTCGACCGACACGTCGCAGCGATAGCCGGGGATCGCTTCGAGCTTGTCGAGCGTGCCGCCGGTATGGCCGAGCCCACGCCCCGAGATCATCGGCACGAATGCGCCGCAGGCAGCGAGTGCCGGCGCCAGCAGGAGCGACGTGCAGTCGCCGATGCCGCCGGTCGAATGCTTGTCGATCACCGGGCCGGGCAGCTCCCATTCCAGAACCCGGCCGCTGTCGCGCATCGCCCGCGTCAGCGCGACGCGGCCTTCCTCGCCGAGGCCGTTCAAGAGAACTGCCATCGCGAAGGCGCCGGCCTGCGCGTCGGTCACGTCGCCCGAGGCGAGCCCGTTCGCGAACCACGCCGCCGCCTCGGGGGGCAACCCCTTGCGGTCGCGGACCCCGGCAATGATCGTGCGGGCGTCCATGTCAGCTCCGGTCCATATGGGCGGCCTCGAAGCGGCCGGGCAACAGGTCTCCGACCGTCGTTTCCATCACCTTGCCGTCGGTCGTGGCGAGCGTCACCGGCACGTCATGCCGGCCGAACTCCGCCAGCTTCTGGCGGCAGCCGCCGCAGGGCGGCACCGGAGCGGGGCTGTCGGCGATGACGGCGACCTCGGTGATCTCGGTCTCTCCCGCCGCGACCATTGCGGCGATCGCGCCGGCCTCGGCGCAGGTGCCTTCGGGATAGGCGACATTCTCGACATTGCAGCCGGTATAGATCGCCCCCGACCGGCCGCGCACGGCGGCGCCGACCTTGAAATGCGAGTAAGGGGCATAAGCGTTTTCGCGCACCTCGCGCGCAGCGTCGATGAGCGGCATCTCACTCTCCTTGTCCGGCCCCGAGACTGCGTCCGCGGGCGCGAGGATGCAAGCTTAACCGGCGATTTCCGTGGCGAAATCTCCCGGCAGGGATACCTCCAGAATTTCGACGTCTGGGCTCGGATCCGCCCAGCGGGTGCACATTCCCGGCGGGATGACGAAGGCGTCGCCGGGGGTCAGGCGGAAGGGATCCTTGCCCTCGCCCTCCAGAGTGACTGCGCCCTCCATGACGAAACCGAACAATATGTCGGCGTCATGGACCGCCCAAGCGGGCTCTCCTTGTCCTTTCCGAACAACCTGCACGCCGGCGACGCCCTTGGTGTTGCGGTTGATCGTGGTGTCGCGGCTGACATAGCCCGGTAGCCGGAACGGCGCCCATTCCGCCTTTGCCGCGACGTTATGCACGAAGCGCTGGCCCTGCCATTCGCGGTCCGGGCGCAGATGCGGGGTGGGCAGCGTCATCTCGTGGTCGATCTCGGTGATGTGCTCCGCCGGCACGCCGATCTCGATCACCTCGATCCCGTCTGAGGCCTCAAGCACCCGGTGACGAATCTCCGGCGGCTGGATGAAGCAATCCCCGGCGGTCAGCCGGATCGGCGGGCCCTGGTCCTCGTAGACCACGTCGACCCAACCCTTGTAGCAGAAGATCAGCTGGAACCCGACCTTATGAAAATGCACCATGTCGGGCACCGGACCACCGTCGGGAATACGGATATGGCTCGCGATGATCGAGCCGCCGAGGCGCGAGGGGATGAGGTCGCGGTACTGCATCCCGGCCCGCCCGATCACCCAGGGCGCTTGATCGGCGAGGCGGCGGACGACGAAGGCATGTTCGGTCGGCGGCAGGACCAGCGGCGGGTTCAGCGCGTCGATGGACACCCGCGTACCGCCGGGCGACACGAGATCGCGCGCGCCGTCGGCGAAGCCGTCGGGGTCGTCGGTCCGGATGTTCAGGGTCGCTGGGTTGCCCTCCGCGCCTGCGTCGAGTCGAACGCGCAGCCCATGGCCGGAAAAGACCGCCACAGCAGGATTGTCGGCCGGATAGATCATGTCGAGCCGCATGCGAAGCACGTTGGTGAAGAACGCCAGGTCCTTCCGCAGGCTTGCGGTCGGCAGAACGATCTCGGCGCGAATTTCGGACATTTCCGGCTCCTCCCATGCTATGGCAGACTGGGAGGCCCCGCGCCGATTTGCAAGATGTTGCGGAGGACCGTCAAAGGGGCTATCGCGGCCGAAGAGGGTAGTTTAATACTAAACGATATTCTCGGGGGAGGAGCCAAGATGGACGAAACACGGCAGGAGAATACCCGCCAGGCGGCGCTCGACTACCACGAATTCCCGAAGCCCGGGAAGCTGGAGATCCGCGCGACGAAACCGATGGCCAACGGCCGTGATCTATCCCGCGCCTATTCGCCCGGCGTCGCGGAAGCCTGCCTGGAGATCAAGTCCGACCCGGCCACCGCCAGCCGCTACACCGCGAAGGGCAACCTCGTCGCCGTCGTCACCAACGGCACCGCCGTTCTCGGGCTCGGCAATATCGGCGCGCTGGCGTCGAAGCCGGTGATGGAAGGCAAGGCGGTTCTCTTCAAGAAATTCGCCTCGATCGACTGCTTCGACATCGAACTGAACGAACCAGACCCCGAGAGGCTCGCCGACATCGTATGCGCGCTGGAGCCGACCTTCGGTGCAATCAACCTCGAAGACATCAAGGCGCCGGATTGTTTCATCGTCGAGAAGATTTGCCGCGAGCGGATGAACATCCCGGTCTTCCACGACGACCAGCACGGCACCGCCATCGTCGTCGGCGCGGCGGCGACGAATGCGCTGCATGTCGCGGGGAAGGCTTTCGACAAGATCAAGGTGGTCTCCACCGGCGGCGGCGCGGCGGGGATCGCCTGCCTCGACATGCTCCTGAAGCTCGGCGTCCGGCGCGAGAATGTCTGGCTCTGTGATCTCGAAGGACTGGTGTACGAGGGCCGCGAGGCGCAGATGACCCCGCAGAAGGCCGCCTATGCGCAAGGCAAAACACCCGCCACACTCGACGACGTGATCGTGGATGCCGACCTCTTCCTCGGCCTGTCCGGCCCCGGCGTGCTCACGCCGGCAATGGTCAAGAAGATGGCCAAGCGCCCGATCGTCTTCGCGCTCGCCAATCCGACGCCGGAGATCCTGCCGGACGAGGTGCGCACCGTCGCGCCCGACGCGATCATCGCCACGGGGCGGTCGGACTTCCCGAACCAGGTCAACAACGTCCTCTGCTTCCCGTTCATCTTCCGCGGCGCCCTCGACGTCGGCGCGACCACGATCAACGACGAGATGCAGCTTGCCTGCATCGACGGGATCGCCGCCCTCGCCCGCGCCACGACATCGGCCGAGGCTGCCGCGGCCTACCAGGGCGAAACCCTGACCTTCGGAGCCGATTACCTGATCCCGAAACCCTTCGATCCGCGCCTGATCGGCACCGTCGCGTCTGCCGTCGCCAAGGCGGCAATGGAGACCGGCGTCGCCGCGCGCCCTATCGAGGACATGGACGCCTACAAACGCAAGCTCGACGGGTCCGTCTTCCGCTCCGCCCTTCTCATGCGGCCGGTCTTCGAGGCCGCCCGCACCGCCCAGCGCAAGATCATCTTCGCCGAGGGCGAGGACGAGCGGGTGCTGCGCGCCGCCAACGCCATGCTGGAAGAGATGACCGACCGGCCGATCCTGATCGGCCGGCCCGAGGTGATCGAGCGGCGCTGCGACCGCGCCGGCCTGCCGATCCGCCCCGGCAGAGACTTCGAGATCGTGAACCCGGAAAACGACCCGCGCTACCGCGACTACTGGGGCAGCTATCACGAGCTGATGGCGCGGCAGGGCGTGACACCCGATCTTGCCCGCGCGATCCTCAGGACGAATACCACCGCGATCGCCGCCATCGCGGTCCATCGCGGCGACGCCGACAGCATGATCTGCGGCACGTTCGGCCAGTATCTCTGGCATCTCAACTACATCCGCCAAGTCCTCGCCCGCGACGGGCTGACGCCGCACGGTGCGCTTTCGCTCATGATCCAGGAGGATGGCCCCCTCTTCATCGCCGACACCCATGTCAACGCGGTACCGACGCCCGAGCAGATCGCCACCACGATCTGCGGCGCAGCCCGACATGCGCGGCGTTTCGGCATCCAGCCGAAGGTGGCGCTCTGCTCGCATTCGAACTTCGGAAGCCTCGAAACCGATTCAGGTAAGCGGATGCGGGCGGCGATGGAGATCCTCGACGCCAAGGGCGCCGATTTCCCCTACGAGGGCGAGATGTCGGCCGATGCCGCGCTCGACCCTGAACTGCGCGCCCGCATCTTCCCTGGCAGCCGGATCGAGGGCGCGGCAAACATCCTCGTCTTCGCCTACACCGATGCGGCGAATACTGCGCGCAACATGCTGAAGATGAGGGCAAACGGGCTGGAAGTAGGGCCGATCCTGATGGGGATGGGCAACAGGGCCCATATCGTCACCCCGTCGATCACCGCGCGCGGACTGCTCAACGTGTCGGCCATCGCGGGCACGCCGGTATCGCTCTACAGCTGAGTTGGCGCATCACCCACGAATCATTTCGCCGATGTTTTCAATTTCATCGATGCTGAGTTTGCAAACTTTCGCCAACTTCGCTCCACCCTCTGAAATGGTCGAAGGTTTGCAAAAATTTGCCGACCGACATCGGAGATTTCTGCAAATAAATCGACACTCCCTCCCCTTGTGATCGGTAACAACGTTGCACCGGCCACCACGGGTCGCGTAACAATCCTCAGGCTTTGGAGGAGGCGCTGTCATGGGATATTCCGAGATCTATTCCGGCTGGAAGGCTGACCCGGAAAAATTCTGGATGCAGGCGGCCGAAGCCATTGACTGGGTGACACCCCCGACCAAAGCGCTCTTCGCCGAGAAGGCGCCGATCTACGAATGGTACTCAGACTCGCAGGTGAATACCTGCTGGAATGCCGTCGACCGCCATGTCGAGGCCGGACGCGGCAACCAGCTGGCGATCATCCATGACAGCCCGATCACCCATTCGACCAAGGGCATCACCTACCGCGAGCTGCGCGACCGCGTCGCTTCGCTGGCGGGGGCTCTGCGTGCCAAGGGCGTCGAGAAGGGCGACCGCGTCATCATCTACATGCCGATGGTGCCGGAGGCGCTGGAGGCGATGCTGGCCTGCGCGCGGCTCGGCGCGATCCATTCGGTCGTCTTCGGCGGCTTTGCCGCGCATGAGCTTGCGGTCCGGATCGACGACGCGAAACCCAAGGCGATCATCGCCGCCTCCTGCGGATTGGAACCCGGTCGCACGGTTCATTACAAGCCGCTCCTCGACGCCGCTATCGATCAGGCGACGCACAAGCCCGACTTCACCGTGATCTTCCAGCGCGAACAGGAGGTCGCAAAGCTCATCGAAGGGCGCGACTACAACTGGCACGGCTTCCAGTACGACGTGGAGCCGGCGGAATGCGTGCCGGTCGAGGGCAACCACCCCGCCTACATCCTCTATACTTCCGGCACGACCGGCCAGCCGAAGGGCGTCGTGCGCCCGACGGCCGGCCATCTCGTGGCGCTGAACTGGACGATGAAGAACCTCTACAACGTCGAGGCCGGCGACGTCTTCTGGGCCGCGTCGGATGTGGGCTGGGTCGTGGGCCACAGCTATATCTGCTACGGGCCCCTGATCGCAGGCTGCACCACGATCGTCTTCGAGGGCAAGCCGGTCGGCACGCCGGACGCCGGCACCTTCTGGCGGGTGATCCAGAACCACAAGGTGAAGTCGTTCTTCACCGCGCCGACCGCGCTCCGCGCGATCAAGCGCGAGGATCCGAACGGCGAACTGATCGGCGATTACAACCTCAGGAATTTCCAGGCGCTGTTCCTGGCCGGCGAACGCGCCGATCCAGACACGATCAAGTGGGCCCAGCGCCACCTGCGTGTCCCGGTCATCGACCATTGGTGGCAGACAGAGACGGGATGGGCCATCGCCGGCAACCCGATCGGCATCGAGGAATTGCCGGTTAAGATCGGCTCGCCGTCGGTCGCGATGCCGGGTTACGACGTGCAGGTGCTGGACGAAGGCGGCCATCCGGTGAAGCCCGGCAACCTCGGCGCCATCGCGGTGAAGCTGCCCCTGCCCCCCGGCACCCTCCCCACGCTCTGGAACGCCGAAGAGAGATTCAAGAAGTCCTACCTCAACCACTTTCCCGGCTACTACGAGACCGGCGATGCAGGCTATATCGACGAGGACGGATACCTCTACATCATGGCCCGCACCGATGACGTCATCAACGTCGCCGGGCACCGCCTGTCAACCGGCGCGATGGAAGAGGTGCTTGCCTCTCACAACGATGTCGCCGAATGCGCGGTCATCGGGGTATCGGATGCATTGAAGGGGCAGATGCCGGTAGGGTTTCTCTGCCTCAACAAGGGCTCCAACCGGCCGCATGACGAGGTCGTCAAGGAATGCGTGAAGCTGGTGCGCGATCAGATCGGTCCGGTGGCGGCGTTCAAGCTTGCCTGTGTCGTCGACCGTCTGCCCAAGACCAGATCGGGCAAGATCCTGCGCGGGACGATGGTCAAGATCGCCGATGGCGAGAGCTACAAGATGCCCGCGACGATCGACGACCCCGCGATTCTTGACGAAATCGCGGTCGCGCTCAAAGGCATCGGCTACCCGATAGCATAGCAATAGCTACACAATCCGACCGTTCGGCACCGTTTTCTTTCCGCAGAGCATCCCGACCTGACGTTTCAGACAGGTTGGCGGGATGTATTTCCTCGCGTACAAGCGGAATACCATGCAACCGCAACTTGTATCCTTCAATAGTTCGAGCCTCTTTGGGCACCCGGAGTTAATTCATGGACAGCGGTGATCGGAACGCCGCCGAGCAATCGCAGCGAAACGTCGATGCCGGCAAGATGACGTTGCTTGGTCACGACCTCAGGGCAGCGGTCTCGGATATTATCGGCGGGCTCAGACTGATCGACCATGACGGCGTCGACGACCCGACCCGGCTGCAACTGGAGCGCGTTCGCGCGAGCAGCGAGACGCTCGCGCGGCTTCTGGAACAGGGCCTGTCGATGATGCTCGGCGAGGATGACTTCGCCGCCACCCATCCGGCCAACCTCCAGATGACGCGGTTTCTCTACGATATCGAGATGCGCTGGTCCGGACGGGCGAGCGAGAAAGGGCTGACCTTCACAGTCTCCCGCTCGGAGGATGTGCCGCAGGTGCTGACCCTCGACCGGATCGCATTGGAGCGGGTCCTGTCGAACATCCTGTCCAATGCGGTCAAGTACACCGACGCGGGAACCGTCAGCCTCGATATCGGCATGGCCGCGACCGGTGCGCTCAGGATCACCGTGGTCGATCAGGGGCCTGGATTTTCCGCCGATGCCCTCACCCGCCTCTTCGAGTTCAAGGGCCGCCCGGACGGCACCGGCAAGCCGGGCCAGGGCCTCGGCATGCATATCACCAAGAACATGGCCGGGCGGCTCGGGGGGACGATCAGCGTCGAGAACCTGCCTGAATGCGGTGCCCGGGTGACGCTGGACCTGCCGCCGGAGTCCTGGACGATCGCGGCCCCGGATCAGGTAGTCGAGCTTCCCGATCTCAGCCGCACCAAGGTCCTCGTGGCCGAAGATAACGTGACCAACCAGACCATCATCGGCCACATGCTGGCCAAGATGGGCGCGGAATACGAGATCGCCGAGGACGGCGTCGAAGCGCTGCACTGGCTCGAACGCGAGGATTTCGACCTTGCTCTCATCGACATCGAAATGCCCCGGCTGAACGGGATCGACGTCATGCGCTCGCTCCGCTCCAATGACCGGCTGCATTCGCACATGCCGATCATCGCCATCACGGCCTATGTGCTGCGCGCCAACCGCGATGCGATCTACGCGGCCGGGGCCGACGCCATTCTCGCCAAGCCTCTGGCCGGTCTGGAAACCTTCGGCATGGCCATCGCCAATGTCCTCGGCCGCGCCAGCCGGCCGGAGGAAGACCAGGCCTCCTCGACGGCGGATCTGGCGGAGTTCGACCGCAGCTCGTTCGACCGGCTGATCGAGATTGCCGGTCCCTCCGCCGCACGCGAACTGCTCGAACGCCTTTGCGCGGACCTGCGCAAGACCGAGCGTGGGCTCGTCGCCGGGCTGGCCGATGGCGATGTCGCCGCGATCCGGGCCGAGACCCATGTCCTCATCGCACTGGCCGGAGCCGTTGGCGCGGCGCGGCTTCAGGCGCTGTCCCAGACGCTGAACGCTGCCGCCCATCGCCGCGAGCGCGGCGACCTCTCCCGTCTCGGACAGGATGCGCTGGAGCAACTGGACCGGCTTATCCACTTCGTCAATCAGGAACGGACGCGCAGGGGCGAAGCGGCATGACGGGCCGGCCGCTTCTGCTGGTCGAAGACACGCCGTCGTTGCAGCTTGTCTACGAATCCGTCCTCCGCTCGGCCGGACACAGCGTGCAAAGCGCCGACGACGCCGCTTCGGGCCTTGCGGCGTTCAAGGCCCTTCAGCCGCCGGTGGTTCTGCTCGACCTCATGCTGCCGGACCGCGACGGGCTTGACCTGATGCGCGAATTCCTGGCGATCAAGCCCGACACCCATGTCATCGTCATCACGGCCAACGGTTCGATCAACAAGGCGGTCGCCGCGATGCGGGCGGGGGCGCACGAATTCCTGGTGAAACCCTTCGATGAGCAGCGGTTTCTCAATGCGATCGACAACGCGCTGGCCGGAACCGCGGTCAACGGCGACGCAGCCAACCCGCCCCGTCAGCCGGCAGCACCGGGAGAGTTCATCGGAACATCCGAACCGATGCGGCAGGTCTACGCCAAGATCGCCTCGGTAGCGCGGTCGATGGCGACCGTCTTCATCACCGGCGAAAGCGGCACGGGCAAGGAACTCTGCGCCCAAGCCGTTCACGACATGTCGAGCCGCGCGCAGGGGCCCTTCGTGCCCCTCAATTGCGGCGCGATCCCGTCGGAGCTTCTGGAATCTGAGGTCTTCGGCCACGTCAAGGGTTCGTTCACCGGCGCCATCTCGGACAAGCCCGGCGCGGCGGCCGCCGCCGATGGCGGGACGCTCTTTCTGGACGAGATCTGCGAGCTGGACCTCAACCTTCAAACCAAGCTCTTGCGCTTTCTCCAGACCTCGACGATCCAGCCGGTCGGGGCGACCCGGGCGCGCAAGGTCAATGTCCGCATCGTCTGCGCGACCAACCGGGACCCCTTGCAGGAGGTCCGGCGCGGCCGCTTCCGCGAAGACCTCTACTACCGGCTGCACGTCGTGCCGATCCACATGCCGCCCCTGCGCGACCGGGGCGACGACGTCGTCGCCATCGCCGAAGCCGCGCTGGCCCGATATGCGCGCGAAGAAGGCCGGCAGTTCCGCGATCTCGATCCTGAGGTCCAGTCGCTCTTTCGCGCGCTGGAATGGCCGGGAAACGTGCGCCAGCTTCTGAACGTCATGCGCCATGTCGTGGTCTTGAACGACGGGCCGGTCG
>JBNKFC010000086.1:0-9299 GCA_050289105.1 Paracoccaceae bacterium
CCGGATGACCTTGTCGAGCGTCGTCGCATTACCCTCGATGTCGATACGTTCGACGAAGACACGCGGCACCTTGGTGAGCGCAAACACTACGTCGAGGGACTGGTCGCGTTCGTTGCGGGTGATCCGGGGCACGATGTTCATGAAGTTGACGCCCTGCTTCAGAGCAATCGCCTCCATCCGGCTGATCGTCGTGTCGATGGCCAGCGGCGAATAGGTGGCGCCGGGACGGATCCGCACGACCGCGTCGTAGGGCGCCGCGTCGACGCCCTCGTATTCGCTGACCGTGGTGATCTTGTTGAACTTGTAGCTCAGCCCTTCGCGCACCGCGAAGGTGAGGAAGAAGCCGTCGCGTTCACGGGAGAACTCCCGCGAGACGGACAAGACCTGGAAATCGATGAAGCCGCGCGACCGGTAGAAATCGGTCAGAAGCTGTTTGTCGAACTCGATCCGGTCGGCGACATAGGTGTCGCGCTGGATGATGTTCCGCAGAAGCCCCGCCTGCTTGGTCTCCAGGACCTGACGCAGGCGGCGGTCGGAATACGAGCGATTACCGGTGAAGCTCAGCCGCTCGATCTCGGTCACCTTGCCCTCGCGGATCTCGAAGGCGAGATCGACGCGGTTGCCGCCACGGTCGATGACCCGCGGCTCGACCCGCGCAGCCAATCGGCCCGCATCCGCATATGCCTGGGTGATGGCGGCCGCATCGGCTTCGGCCTGGGCGGCAGAATAGACCCGGCGCGACTGCAATTTCACGATCTTGGCAAGGTCTTCATCTTTCAGCCGCTGGTTGCCTTCGAAATTCACTACGTTGATCACCGGATTCTCTTTGACCCGGATGATCAGTGTGCCGCCCGATGGAACCACGTCGGCCGAAGCGAAAAGACCGGAGGCAACGAGGCGCTGCACGGCGTCGTTCAGCCCGGCCTCGGAGACCGTCTGCCCTTGAGCGATTCCAGCGATCTTGACGATCGTCGCCGGCTCGATCAGGTCGTTTCCTTCGACCCTGAAGCTTGAAAAACTGTAGCTCTGCGCGTCGGCCTGACTGAAGATCATCGCGCAAATAACGGCCAGAGCGACGAAAACCACGCTCCTGACTTTTCCCGGCAGGTCGAAGCCGGTTTTCAATCCCTCGCGCCCGTCCGCCAACATGCTCTGCCCCCCGGGAAATTTTCTACTACTCTCTGCGAAAGTGACTACCGGGAAAGCCGAACCTTGTCAAAAGGGACGGCGCGGCCCTTTAGGGCCGCGCCGCTTAATTGGATGGTCGGAGAGCGCCCCGCGCCGCTCAGTGCATGAACTGGCTGTCGGGGGTCTGGAAACGCGAGAGTTCGGTCCCGATCATTGCGCCCCCGGCGAGGCCGAGGACGATCGCCAGCGGGATCAGGATCCGGTCCAGTCCGAGATCGAGAACCAGCGAAAAACCGCGATATCCGCTCTGGATCATGTGCATGGGACCATACCTTCCGCTTATCGGGACAACCTGCTCAAAAGGTAGGCGCGGATTATGGCAGCAATGCGGCGGCACGGCGGCGGTATTGCGCCGGTTGCCCCTCCGGAGCCCTTCGTCAGCGGCAGAAAAGATCGTTGCTCAGCCCGAAAAGCATGAGCGCAAGAACGAGCGTCAGACCCACGGCCATCGCGACGTTCATGAACCGGTCCGACGGGGGCTTTCCGGCCGCCCATTCATAGGCATGAAACACGAGGTGCCCGCCATCGAGCACCGGAATCGGAAAGAGATTCAGAAGCCCGATCGCCGTCGAAAGGGCCGCGATCAGCCAGATGAACGACGACAGCCCCGCGCTGGCCGCCGCGCCCGTGGCCTGGGCCATTCCGACCGGACCGTTCAGGTTGCAGGTGGAGATATTGCCCGCGATCATCGAAGAGAGCGCGGAGAAGGTCGTCGAGATGATACCCCAGGTCTGCCGCACACCTGTCTCCAGCGCCTCGCCAAGGCCCGGTCGGCGTGTCGCGGGATCGAACATGAAGCTGCCGGAAATGCCGATCTGGTAGCCGGTCTGCAGCCCGCCATCCTCGGTGCTCACCGGCCGCTCGCGCGGGGAAAGCTCCGTCTCGAATTCCTTGCCGTTGCGCCAGACCGAGAGCTTGATCGGCTTGCCGCCGCTCTCCTTAACGATCGATTGGAGATCATCGAAGCGCGGCGTCGGGATGCCGTTCATCGCGAGGATGACGTCCCCCTCCTGCAGCCCCGCGTCCATCGCAGCGCTTTTCGGCAGGACCGCGAGGATCAGGGCCGGGATCAGCGTCGGGCCGGTGACCGTCACCTCCTGCCCGTCGCGCAGCACCCGGTAGTCAATCTGGCTGTCAGCAGGCAAAGTTTCCGCGACGTCTCCGAGCGCGGTGTAATCCGGCGTCTCTTGCCCCGCGACGGCAAGGATACGGTCGCCGGGGCGCAGGCCATTTTCGACCGGCAGCGGTCGCAGGGATGCGATCTCGGGCGTATCCGTGGCGACACCACTCGCGAAGACCATCGCGCCGAAGACCAGGATCGAAAGGACGAAGTTGAAGGCCGGCCCGGCGAAGACCGTCGCCGCCCGCGCCCAGAGGGGCGCACCATGCATCGTATGGCGCCTCTCCGCGTCCGACAGGCGGGCCATCGCGGAATTGTCGGCCCCCGCCGAGGCGGCATTCGCGTCGCCGAGGAACTTGACGTAGCCACCAAAGGGAACCGCGGCGATCTGCCAGCGCGTCCCGCGCTTGTCCATCCGGCTCCACAGGACGGGGCCGAAGCCGAGCGAGAAGACCTCCGCATGGATGCCCGACCAGCGGCCGACGATGTAGTGCCCGTATTCGTGCACCGCGACGATGATCGAGAGCGCGACGACGAAAGCGCCGGCGGTATAGGCAAAATCGCCGATCGAGGTCAGAAGGCCGGGAAAATCCAAAGCTCAGGTCCTGTCGGTTTCGCCGATCACCTCAGCCGCGACGCGGCGGGCGGATCGATCCATGTCGAGTACGATATCGAGGCTCGAAGCCGGTTTGCCAAGCCCGCCCTGACCCGAAAGCCGGTCGAGGACCTCTTCGACGACGCCGGCCATGCCGGTAAACCCGACCCGGCCGGCGATGAAGGCGTCGAGCGCGGCCTCCTTCGCCGCGTTGAAGGCCGCGCCGGCGAGACCGCCAGCTGCCATCACCCCGCGCGCGAGGCGCAGCGCCGGATAGCGCGCCGGATCGGGCGCGGTGAAAGTCAGGCGCCCGACCTCGGCGAGGTTCAGCCGCGCCACCGGCAAATGCGCCCGGTCGGGCCAGTTCAGCGCGTATCCGATCGCATGGCGCATGTCGGGCGCGCCGAGATGGCCGATCATGCCGCCGTCGCGGAAGCTGACGAGGGCATGCAACAGGGATTCCGGGTGAACGAGGACATCGATCTGCTCAGGGTCTACGCCGAAAAATTCACGCGTCTCAATGACTTCCAATGCCTTGTTGAACATCGAGGCGCTGTCGATGGTAATCCTCTGCCCCATGTTCCAGTTCGGGTGCGTCGAGGCTTCAGCTACCGTCGCCCTAGCCAGTTTTTCGAGCGGCCAGTCACGGAACGCCCCACCCGACGCGGTGATGGTGATGCGCTCCACCGTCGCCATGTCCTCGCCCACGAGCGCCTGAAAGACCGCCGAATGCTCGCTGTCGACCGGCAGAATGCGGGCGCCGTGCCGGGCCGCCTCGGCCATCAGGAGCGGGCCGGCGGTGACAAGGCTTTCCTTGTTGGCGAGCGCGAGGGTCGCACCATGGGCAAGGGCGCGGAACCCCGGCACCAGGCCAGCCGCGCCAACGATGCCCGACATCACCCAGTCCGCCGGCCGGTCGGCGGCCTCGGCCACGACCTGTTCGCCGCCTGCCGTAGCGATGCCGGTCCCTACCAGCAAGTCCCGCAGATCGGCCAGACGCGTTTCGTCCGCGATCACCGCGATCTCAGGCCGGAGCGCGCGCGCTTGCTCGGCAAGCCGGGCGACATTGCGTCCGGCAGTCAGGGCGACCACGCGGTAACCCTCCTGCCCACCCTGGCGAATCAGAAGATCGAAGGTGCTTTCACCGATCGACCCGGTGGTGCCGAAGACCGAAACGCTGCGCATTGCTCAGAACCTGACGACGGGCACATCCGTCAGCTGCGCCACCAGAAGCATGAAGAGGGCCGCGCCAAGCAGCCCGTCGAACCGGTCCAGCAATCCGCCATGGCCGGGGATGAGGTTCGAACTGTCCTTCACCCCTGCCCGCCGCTTGATGGCGCTCTCTCCGATATCGCCAAGTTGCGAGGAAAAGGCGAGGAGCGCCGAGATCCAAAGAAGGTCGATCCCGGCAGTCGAGATGCGCAGGAAGATCAGGCCGACACAAGCCGCCGCGATCCAGCCAGCCACGATGCCCGACCATGTCTTCTTCGGGCTGAAACGGGGCCAGAACTTAGGCCCGCCCAAGACACGTCCGGCGAAGTAGCCCGCGATGTCGGTCACGACGACCACGAGGATCAGCCAGAGAAGCCAGAGCAGCCCGTAGCCCTCGCGGAAGGCGACGAGCCCGTAGCTCGTCACCATGATCATTGCCGCGTAGACCACGAAGGCGATCCGCATCGGGCGTTTCGGACGCAGGAGGCCGAAAATCGAGGGCACGATCAGGAACGGCAGAAGGTAGGGATTGTGGCGCATGAAGATCGCCGCGAGGATCACCGCAGCCGCCGCCGCGAGGGCAATCGCCTCGGCCGGCCGCGCGGGATCGGTCATCCGCGCCAGTTCCCAGATCATCAGCGCCCCTGCCGCGACCGCAAGTGCGGCGAACCACGGACCGCCCAGCCAGACGAGGGCGAAGCCACCCACCGCCATCGCCACGCCTGAAATCAGGCGCGGGGCCAGATCGCCCCATTTACCGGAATCGCTCATGCAGTCAGCGCGCCGCCGTAGCGGCGTTCACGCGCATGATAGCGCGACAGGATCGCTTCGAGCTCGGCCGGAGTGAAATCGGGCCAGAGCGTTTCGGTGAATTCGTATTCGGCATAGGCCGACTGCCAGAGAAGGTAGTTCGAGATGCGCGTCTCGCCCGAAGTGCGGATCACCAGGTCAGGATCCGGCAGGTCATGGGTGTCGAGCCGCGCCTCGAGCGCGGCGTCGTCCACCGCCTCGGGGGCAATCCGTCCCGCTGCCACGTCCTCAGCCAGTTTCCGGGCCGCGCGGGTCAGCTCGTCCCGGCCGCCATAGTTGATCGCAACGGTCAGGTGCAGCCGGTCATTGTTCTTCGTCTTTTCCTCGATCCCGGCCATCAGCTTCTGCAGCTTCTTGTCGAGCCGGTCGCGACTGCCGATGAAGCGCAGACGCACGCCCTCCGCCGACAGGCGCTCTGCCTCAGACTGGATGTACCGGGCGAAGATCGTCATCAGGCCGATGACCTCTTCGGTCGAGCGCTTCCAGTTCTCGGTCGAGAAAGCGTAGAGCGTGAGGTAACGGATCCCGAGGCCGGGCGCGGCCTCGACGATCGTGCGGACGCGTTCGGCCCCCCTGCGGTGGCCGACGAGGCGCGGCCAGCCGCGCGAGGTCGCCCAGCGACCGTTGCCGTCCATTATGATGGCGACATGTGCCGGCGCGGCGCCCGTGATATCCTTCGCGGCCATTGGCCCTGCCCTTTCCGGCCCCCGTGGCAAGTCGTCAGACTTGCATGATCTCCGCCTGTTTGTCTTCTAGTGCCTTGTCGACGGCGGAGATGTGCCGATCGGTCAGGCTCTGCACCTCGTCGTGCCAGAACTTCTGATCGTCTTCGCTCATCCCGTCGCCCTTGGCCTTCTTGATCTGGTCCATCCCGTCGCGGCGCACGTTGCGGATCGCGACGCGCGCGCTCTCGGCATATTGCGCGGCAACCTTCGTCAGTTCGCGGCGGCGTTCCTCGTTCAGCTCGGGAATCGGCAGCATGATGATCGTGCCGTTGAGCTGCGGGTTGATGCCGAGGCCGCTGTCGCGGATCGCCTTTTCCACCTTGCTCACCAGCGCCTTGTCCCAGACGTTGATGGTGACCATGCGCGGCTCGGGCACGTTGACGGTTCCGACCTGGTTGATCGGTGTCAGCGCGCCATAGGCGTCCACCATGACCGGTTCGACCATGCTCGCCGAGGCACGCCCGGTGCGCAGGCTTGCGAATTCGTGGCGTAAGGCCACCATCGCGCCGTCCATTCGGCGCTCCAGATCGTCTACGTCGATTTCGAGATCGTCTGCCATTGATTGGTCCGTCTTTGGTCGTCGGTCGGTTCGTTGGCGCCCTTTATCATGAAAGGCGCGGGGAAGGATAGGATTTCAACCGCCAACGCGGGTATAGGTTCCTTTGCCGGAAAGGATCCCCCGGAAACCGCCCGGCTCGTCGAGCGAGAAGACGATGATCGGCAGGTGGTTGTCGCGGGCGAGCGCGATGGCCGAGGCGTCCATCACGCCGAGATGCTTCTGAAGGACCTCGTCGTAGCTCACCGTGTCGTAGCGCTTGGCGTCGGCGTGTTTCTTCGGGTCCTTGTCGTAGACGCCGTCGACCTTTGTGCCCTTGAAGATCGCCTGGCAGGCCATCTCGTTGGCGCGGAGCGTCGCGGCGGTGTCAGTGGTGAAATAGGGGTTGCCGGTGCCGGCGGCGAAGATGCAGACCCGCTTCTTTTCCAGGTGCCGGACGGCGCGGCGGCGAATGTAGGGCTCGCAGACCTGGTCCATCGGGATCGCCGAGATCACGCGGGTATGGACGCCGAGCTGTTCGAGCGCCGCCTGCATCGCGAGCGCGTTCATCACGGTGGCGAGCATGCCCATGTAGTCGGCCGTTGTCCGCTCCATCCCCTGGGCGGAACCCTGAAGGCCGCGGAAGATGTTGCCGCCGCCGATCACCATGCATATCTCGACGCCGAGGTCGTGGACGGACTTCACTTCGGCCGCGATGCGGGCCACCGTCGGGGGATGCAGGCCGTAGCCCTGATCTCCCATCAAGGCCTCACCCGATATCTTCAGCAGAACGCGCGTATAGGTGACCTTGGGTTCTTCCGCCCCGTTCATGTTCCGCTCCACTTGCCGCCTCTTTCGTTCCGGCGCAAAATGGAGGAATTCGGCGGCGGGTTCAACCGGCCTCGGCCGGAAAGCGACGGCATTGCCGGGCGAACGCCCGGAAATACATGAAGAAAAGCAGGCAAGACGCTGTCATTTATAGATAATATAGACCCCGAAAAACCCGTCCTCATTGCCGGACCGACAGCATCGGGGAAATCCGCGCTGGCGCTCCGGCTGGCAGAGGCGCAGGGCGGCGTGATCATCAACGCCGACGCGCTCCAGGTCTGGGACTGCTGGCGGATTCTCACGGCCCGGCCGAGCGCAGAGGAAGAAGCGCGCGCGCCGCACCGGCTGTACGGGCATCTTCCGCGTGGCGCGGACTACTCCGTCGGCCACTGGCTGCGCGAGGTGGCCGGCTTGCTCGAAGGGCCGGACCGGCCGATTATCGTTGGCGGCACCGGACTTTACTTGACCGCGCTGACCGAGGGGCTGGCCGAGATCCCGCCGGTGCCGGCGGACATCCGGGCCGAGGCAGACGCGCTGCTGGCCGCGAAGGGAGCCGAGGCGCTTCTCGCCGACCTTGACGCCGAAACGGCATCGCGGATCGACCGGCTAAACCCGGTGCGGATCCAGCGCGCCTGGGAAGTGCAGCGCGCCACCGGCCGCGGCCTTGCCGCTTGGCAGGACGAGACTGGCGCGCCGCTCCTGCCGCTGGACCAAGCGTCCGCCATCGTGCTCGACCGAGATCGCGACTGGCTGGCCGACCGCATCGACCGACGTTTCGAAGCGATGGTCCGTGACGGCGCGCTCGACGAGGCACGTGCAGCATTACCGCACTGGGCGCCCACGGCGCCCTGGGCCAGGGCGATCGGCGCGCCGGAACTCGTCGCACATCTGCGCGGAGAGAGGACACTTGCCGAGGCCGTGACCGCCGCGCAGGCGGCAAGCCGGCAATACGCGAAACGCCAGCGAAGCTGGTTCCGCGGCCGGATGCGGGACTGGACCTGGCTCCGGGAGGCGTGACTCGTCGGCCACGCCCTGCCGATCCCGCTGATTCCGCATATTTTTTCCTTGGGGATTGGCGCGCGGATGGCTATGATCCCATGACCGCTCAGACAAGCCCCCCTTTCGCCGCCCGACCCGCCGGCCCGATCCTGAGGACTCAGCCCTTGAAGCTCTTTTCTGGCACGCCGCTGTCGCAGTTCTCTGGCAAGCAGGCGCCGAAATCCTCCCGCAAGGATGACGCCTCTGACGATGCGCGCGCCGCAGCGCCGCAGGAGACGGCCATTCCCGAGCCTGCCGCCACGTCGCCCCTGCGCGTCGTGCCGATCCCGCGACTGGCCGCAGGTGGACGCTGGCGGATCGAGGCGATGCGCTCGCTCTCCGAACCACTCCTGCTCTGGTTCACGCGCGGTCAGGGACGCATCACCGTGGGCGGCGTGACGCGCGGCTACGGGGCGCACAACGCGATATTCATCCCGGCAGGCGTCATGCACGGCTTCGACGCCGGTCAGCAGACCTACGGCACGGCGATCTTCTTCGGACGTGGCTGCACGATGGACCTGCCGCAAACGCCCCAGCACCTGCGCATCCGCGATGTCGGCCCGCAGGCGGAGCTTTCGGGGCTGATCGACAATATCCAGCGCGAGCTGGAGAGCGGCCGGCCCGGCGCCGACCGCGCGGCGAAGCATCATCTCGGCCTGCTCGGCGTCTGGCTGGAACGCCATGTCGAGCAGAACGAGGCCGGGGCGAAGAAACCCGATGCCGCCCGCCGGCTTGCCGCCCGCTACACGGCTCTGCTGGAAAGCGATTTTCGGTCTGGCAAGGGCGTGGCGGAATATGCCCGCGCACTCGGCGTGACGCCCACTCACCTCACCCGGGTCTGCAACCAGACCTGCGGCCGCTCCGCGTCCGACCTTCTGCATGACAGGGTCATCTTCGAAGCACGGGTTTTGCTTGCAGAAACCCGGATGCCGATCGCCAGGGTGTCGGAGGCGCTGGGCTTCACGTCTGCAGCCTATTTCACGCGCGCCTTCCAGCACCGGACCGGAAAGACACCCTCGGCATTCCGACGGTCGGTCTGAGCGGGCGTTCAATCCGCGCGATGTCGTAAAAAGACCGAGAGTGACGGAAACGAGCGTTGACGATCGGAGAAAAAACGGGCGCAATGCGGCCGTGAGCAAATTTCATCGCGTTAGCATTCGCCCACTCGGGGCCGCGCGGGAATGAAATCAAGAACGACTCGCAGGGAGAAAACGTATGACCAAGCACTTCGCGCCGGATATCCATCCG
>JBNKFC010000087.1:0-2219 GCA_050289105.1 Paracoccaceae bacterium
GGGCCCGATGTCGGCCTGCCCTCGGGCCAGATGGGCAATTCCGAGGTCGGCCACACCAATATCGGCGCGGGCCGGGTCGTCGCCATGGATCTCGGCCAGATCGACCTCGCGATCGAGGACCGGTCGTTCTTTTCGAACGCGGCCATCGCCGCCTTCATTCAAAGCCTCAAGGCCGATGGCGGTACCGCGCATCTGATGGGCGTGATTTCGGATGGCGGCGTGCATGGCCATATCGACCATGTCATTGCGGCCTGCGAGATGATCGCGGGCGCAGGAGTGCCCGTGGCGCTCCATGCCGTCACCGATGGCCGCGACGTGGCGCCGAAATCGGCGGATCGGTTCGCCGCCGATCTGCAGGGCCGTCTGCCCCAAGGCGCGCGGGTCGCGACCCTGACCGGGCGTTATTTCGCAATGGACCGCGACAACCGCTGGGAAAGGGTCGAACGCGCCTATGCGGCTATGGTTCGGGGCAAGGGACTGACTGCCGGTTCGGCCACGGACGCGGTCGCAGCAGCTTATGACCGTGGCGAGACAGACGAGTTCATCCAACCCACCGTCATCGGCGACTATCGGGGCGCGACGGACGGCGATGGTTTCTTTTGCCTCAACTTCCGTGCCGACCGGGCGCGCGAGATCCTGCTGGCTGTGGGCGAGGACGATTTCACCGGTTTCGACCGGGGCCAACGTCCGCATTGGGCGGCCCTTCTCGGCATGGTCGACTATTCGAAAACCCATGACGCCTTCATGGCCGCCGCCTACCCGAAACGCCTGGTGGTCAACACACTCGGTGCCTGGGTCGCGAGCCACGGTCTGAAACAGTTCCGCCTCGCCGAGACCGAGAAATACCCCCATGTCACCTTCTTCCTGAACGGCGGCAAGGAAGTGCCGGAAGAGGGCGAGGACCGCTATATGGCCCCCTCGCCGAAGGTCGCGACCTATGACCTGCAGCCGGAAATGTCGGCGCCGGAAGTCAGCGACAAGTTCGTCGAGGCCATTGGCATGGGCTATGACCTGATCGTGGTGAATTACGCCAATCCCGATATGGTCGGCCATACCGGTGATCTGCAGGCAGCGATCCGGGCCGTCGAAGAGGTTGACCGCGGTCTTGGCCGCGTCGTCGAAGCGCTCGGCAAGGCCGGGGGTGCGATGATCGTCACCGCCGATCACGGCAATTGCGAGATGATGATCGACCCCGAAACCGGCAGCCCCCATACCGCGCATACGACCAATCCGGTCCCGGTCGCGCTGATCGGCGGTCCCTCTGGCGCCACGCTTCGCAACGGCCGCCTCGCCGATCTTGCGCCGACGCTGCTTGACCTGATGGGTCTGCCACTGCCGCCCGAGATGACCGGCAGGACGCTGATCGGACGGGCATGATACTGCGTCCCGCCCTCGTCGCGCTGTGTCTTGGCCTTGCCCCGGCATGGGCGGCCGAGGACCCCGCCATTGCAGATGCCGGACAGGCGGCGGCGGCCCTTCGCGATGCCATCGCCACGTTCGATACCGCCGGGGGCGGGCGCGACCGGGTTGCCGCACTGACCCGCACGATCCGCGCCTATGAGACGGGGCTCGCGGGCCTCCGCGACGCCGACCGCCGGACCCGGGCCCGCGAGGAGGAGATTTTGGCCGACATGGCGGCAAACCGGACTCGCATCGGCGGGCTTCTGGCCGCGCTGGCCGAGATCGAGCGGGCGAAGGAACCGCTTCTGCTCGTGCATCCCGACGGCCCGGTGGCAACCGCGCGCGCGGCGATGATCCTGTCGTCCGTCACCCCGGCGCTTGAGGCCGAGGCAGAGGCGCTCGGCACCCGGCTGGAAGAGCTGCAGCACCTGCGCGCGCTAGAGGACAGGACGGCGTCGGTCCTGAAGGAAGGTCTGACGGCGGCGCAAGAGGCCCGCGCCGCCCTGTCTAAGGCCATTCAGGACCGCACCGACCTTCCGCAGCGTTTTCTGGAAGACCCCGAAGAACTGACGCTTCTGGTCGCCAGCGCCGAAAGCCTTGATGTCTTCGCCGCCAGCCTGTCGCAGATGGAGACCGATATCGGCGCGCCGATGGAGGATTTCGCGGGCGCGATGGGTACCCTGCCGCTGCCTGTTCAGGGCTGGGTCCTGCGCCGCCCGGGCGAGGCTGACGCGGCGGGGATCGTCCGCCCGGGGCTGGTGATCGCGACCGATCCCGGCGCGCTCGTGACCCTGCCCTGGCCTGCGACGATCCGCTAC
>JBNKFC010000088.1:0-4547 GCA_050289105.1 Paracoccaceae bacterium
TTGTAGCTCATGCTGGGCCCTTTCAGTCCGCTTGGTTGGGGTCTCCGCGTCGGCCGGCGCTTGGGAAGGCATTGCCGCAGCGCACCTGATCGGAAATCCTTGTAGAAGGTCCCGGGGAGGAATCCCAGATTTGTTCTCAGCCTGCGCAGCGGGCCAAAACGATCAGCGTTGGTGCGGCTGAATGGGGCAAAAGCACGGGCAAGCAGAAACCATCTTTGCCGACTGCCATTCTTGCCCCCGCGATCCAGAAGAAGGACATCCCGCACACGACCATTTTCTGGCGCCATCCCGACTGGCGCCTGGAACCTATCGCGCGGTCACCGCCTCCTTAGAAATCGAGGTTCTCGACGCTCAGCGCATTCTGCTGGATGAACTCCCGGCGCGGCTCCACGACATCGCCCATCAGCTTGGTGAAGATGTCGTCCGCCTCGGCCACGTCGTCGACCTTGACCTGGTTGAGCACCCGCGCCGAGGGGTCGAGCGTGGTTTCCCAGAGTTGCTCGGGGTTCATCTCGCCCAAACCCTTGTAGCGCTGCAGCGTCAGGCCCTTCTCGCCTTCCTGCAGGATCGCCTGCAGCAGTTCCATCGGTCCATGGATCAGCTGCTCCCGGTCCTTGCGGACAAGCCGGGCGAGGGATCCGTAGACATCCTGCAGGGCCTGGGTATGGGTCGCAAGCCGCCGCGCCTCGCCCGAGCGCAGGATCGGCCCGTCGAGCGTGCGCACCTCCTCGACCCCGCGCAGGCTGCGGGAAAAGCGCAGTCCGTGATCCTGCGTCGGCCGGCCCTGCCAGCCGCGCTCGTACTCCACCGCGACCTCGTCGAGCCGCTTGGCGACCTCGTTGGCCACGCCCTGGGCGTCGGAGTCGATCCGGCCGGGAAGAAGCGCGCCGGCGATGGCCGACTGCTCCAGGATATGTGTCGGGTAATGCGTCGGGAAGGCCATCAGGCTGCGCCGTACGACGCGCGCCTCCTCGACGACGCGGGCAAGATCCGCGCCCGTGATCTCCTCGCCGCTGCCGAGGCGGAGGATCGCACCGTCGACGCCCTGCTGGATGAGGTAATCCTCAAGCGCGGCCTGATCCTTCAGATAGACCTCGGACTTGCCGCGCGACACCTTGTAGAGCGGCGGCTCGGCGATGAAGAGGTGCCCCGCCTCGACCAGGTCCGGCATCTGCCGGAAGAAGAACGTCAGCAGCAGCGTCCGGATATGCGCGCCGTCCACGTCGGCGTCGGTCATGATGATGACCTTGTGGTAGCGCAGCTTGTCCAGGTTGAACTCGTCGCGCCCGATACCTGTCCCCAGCGCGGTGATCAGCGTGCCGATCTGGTCGGACGACAGCATCCGGTCGAACCGCGCCCTCTCCACGTTCAGGATCTTGCCGCGCAAGGGCAGGACGGCCTGATTCTTGCGCTCGCGCCCCTGCTTGGCCGAGCCTCCGGCGCTGTCGCCCTCGACAAGGAACAGTTCCGACAGCGCCGGGTCCTTCTCTTGGCAATCCGCCAGCTTGCCGGGCAAGGAGGCGACGTCCATCGCCGTCTTGCGCCGCGTCAACTCCCGCGCTTTCCGCGCCGCCTCGCGCGCCAAGGCCGCCTCGATGATCTTGCCGACGATCACCTTCGCCTCGTTCGGATGTTCCTCGAACCATTCGCCGAGCTTTTCGTTCACGAGGTTCTCGACCGCCGGCCGCACTTCGGAACTGACCAACTTGTCCTTGGTCTGCGACGAGAATTTCGGGTCCGGCACCTTCACTGACAGCACGCAGGTCAGCCCCTCGCGCGCGTCGTCGCCGGTGAAGTCCACCTTCTCCTTCTTCGCAATCCCCGAAGATTGGGCATAGGCATTGATCGTTCGCGTCAGCGCGCCGCGAAAACCGGCCAAGTGCGTGCCGCCGTCGCGCTGGGGGATGTTGTTGGTGAAGGGCAGCACCGTCTCGTGGTAGCTGTCGTTCCACCACATCGCCACCTCGACCCCGATGCCGCCGCGGTCGCCCGCGATGAAGATCGGCTCTCCCAGGGCCGGCGTCTTGTGGCGGTCAAGATATTTCACGAATTCCCGCACACCGCCTTCGTAGACGAGTTCGGAGCGTTGCAGCTCTGCACCGCGGTTGTCTTCCAGAATGATCTTCACGCCGGAATTCAGGAACGCGAGCTCACGAAGCCGCGTCTCCAGCGTCTTGAACACGTAGTCGAGGTTCGAGAACGTCCCGTTCGGATCGTTGGTCTTGGAGGAGGCGAGGAAGCGCACCTCGGTACCCTTCTCGCCGGGCGCGGCATCGCCGACGACGCGGAGCGGCTCGACCGTATCGCCGTGCTCGAAGCGGGCATAATGCTCCTTGCCGCCCCGCCAGATGCGCAGCTCAAGCCAGTCCGACAGCGCGTTCACGACCGAAACGCCCACGCCATGCAAGCCGCCCGAGACCTTGTAGCTGTTCTGGTCGAACTTCCCGCCCGCATGCAACTGGGTCATGATGACCTCGGCGGCAGACACGCCTTCTTCCGCATGGATATCCGTCGGAATTCCCCGTCCGTTGTCGCGGACCGAAACCGAGTTGTCGGCGTGAATCCGCACCCGGACGAAGTCCGCGTGACCGGCCAGCGCCTCGTCGATGCCGTTGTCGACGACCTCATAGACCATGTGATGCAGGCCCGAGCCGTCATCGGTATCGCCGATATACATGCCCGGCCGCTTGCGGACGGCCTCCAACCCTTTGAGAACCTTGATGGAATCCGCGCCGTATTCGGCCGGTTGCTGCGCGTCGTCGGTCATGCAAGCCTGTCCTTGTTCTTATGCGCATTTTATAGTCCCTCGGGCGGGGATTGTCACGCCGAAGACACAAGATTTGGTGGGTGGGCGGCGGATCCGTCAGCCCGAGTCGCGGCGGGTGAATTCAGGCCCGATCCCGCGCCTGCCGGGCGATCTCTGCGAGAATTCGCATCGCGTCGTCCGCCCGGTCTTCGGGCACGAACAAATGGTCATGGAAATAACCCGCAACCGGGTTCACCCCCATCCCGTGCCGGGCCAGTTCCGTCGCGATCGCGGCCATGAATCCGACCGCCTCAAGCGCGGAGTGAATCTGAAGCGTGATCATCCGGCAGGGAAAGGTCGCCTCGATCCCGCCTCTCTCCGCCGTCTCGCGCGTGATGATCACGGTCGTGCCCTCTGTCTCGCGAAAGACCATCCGCGGGGTCAGATCGTCGGTGCCCCGTCCGGCCGGAAGCGTGGCGAAGACATAGGTTTCGTCGGTCATCTCGGCCGACATGCCCGTGAGCAGGGTATTGAGGTCCATTTCGCCAGTCATTCCGCGCCCCCTGCGCCTCAGACGCTCATCGCGCCGATCACGACCCCGACGATAATCAACATCGCCCCGGCAGTCACATTGATAAGCCGGAGGGCTTCTGGCGATTTCAGGAGGCTCCGCGCCCGCCCCACCGCCGCCGCGAGCGCTAGGTTGCCCATTAGCGGCACGGTCATCGAGGCCGCAGCGATCACCGCAATGTCCGGCCCGGTGACGTGCCGCAGATCGAAGAAGCCGGGCAGGACGCCCATGTAGAAGAGCACCGCCTTGGGATTGCCGAGGATCGCCGCGACGCCGGCGGTGAAGCCCGCCCAGCGGCCGGGCCGGGTCAGCCTTCCGTCCGTCGAGACCGGCTGCCCGGCATGGCGGATCAGAAGCCAGCCCAGCACGACGAAGACCGCCGTCGCGACATAGCGCAGGACGGTCATGAACGCGCCCCATTGATCGACGATCCAGCTCAACCCGAAGATCGCGACGAGCGGCCAGACGAGGTCGCCCAAGGTCACGCCGACGGCCAGCGGCCATGCGCTCGCGAACCCGCCTGTCAGAGCCCGGGCCGTGAGCGCGACCCAGACCGGCCCGGGCGTCAGCCAGAGCAGTCCGAGCGCGCCGGCGTAGAGGGTCAGCGAGAGGGGGGTGAGAGTCACGGCCGTGTATCTACATATGTAGCTACGGAAAAACTACGCATGTCCTACGCCGCCCCTACGCGTCCGCTACAGGCAGGGTCAGGCTCCCGTCATCGGCGAGCGGCCAGAAGGGGTTCATCGCGACCTCCCAGACATGGCCGTCCGGATCGGCGTAATATCCCGAATAACCGCCCCAGAAGACCTTCTCCGGCTGCTTCAGCGGCTTCGCCCCGGCCGTGACCGCCGCCTCCCAGGCTGCATCGACCTCCGCCTCCGTCGTGAAATTCTGCGCCAGCGTCATCGCCCCGGTCCCGAGCTTTTCCCCTGGCCGCCCCTGATCCGCAGCCAGCGCAGCCTTCCCAAAAAGCCCTAGGACAGCACCATGCATCTGATAGAAGACCACCTCTTCCATTGCCTGCGTTGGCTCCCAGCCGAGGGCCTCGTAAAAGGCCCGCGCCCGGCCGATATCCTCCACACCGAGGGTGATCAGGGTCACGCGTTGCGGGGTCATGATGCGGTCCTTTCGCTCACGAAGGAGAGCCCCTCCTTCTCGGTCACTTCGAAGACCTGCGCCCGGGTGCCGAGCGTGTCGAACAACTCCGCCCCGGTCCCGGACATGAAGGCC
>JBNKFC010000089.1:0-13504 GCA_050289105.1 Paracoccaceae bacterium
AGCGAGAGGCTGTTCTTGACGCGGTGGTTCAACTCGTGAAGCAGCCGCTTCGCCTCGGCAAGCGCCTGCTCCCGCTCGACCTCGGCCGTCTTGCGGGCTGTGACGTCGCGAAACAGGATTGTCAGGCGACCATGAGGCTCGGTGGGGCTCGCGTAGACGTCGAACCAGCGGCCCATGGGAACCGAGCCATTCTCGAAGCGCATCGCTTCGCGTCCGAGGCCGACGCGGGCGTAAGTCTCCACCCAGTGGGATTCGAGGTCCGGCACCAGTTCGAGCGCGGTGCGACCCTTGGCGTCCTTCAGCCCGGTATAGGTTTCGAAGTGGTCGTTGACCTCGAGGAACCGGTAATCGACCGGGTTGCCATCATCATCGACGATCATCTCGCAAAGGCAGAAGCCGTCGCCGGTGAGTTCGGTGATCGTCTTGACGAGTTCGCTTGATACCTTCACGCTCCGGGCCCCCGCACATCCGCGATGACGCGGTGGGTCGGAGTATTTTCCAAGACAGGTTCGATTGGCAAGCCGCCACGACCGCCGGAGAGGGAGGCCGGCGTGCTATGCCGGTTCCGCGAGGCGCCGCTCCCACATCGCCTTGAATGCCGGGCGCGCGTGGCAGGCGGCCATCCACTTCTCGATGTCGGGATAGGCAGACAGAAGCCCCGGTTCGGCCTGCGCATAGCGCACGATCTCGGCCATGTTGATGTCAGCCACGGTGAAACGGCCGCCGACCATGTGACCGTGTTCGCGCAGGTGCGAATTGAGCACACCGAGCGGCCGGCGCAGGCGCGCGTCCTCGGCGGCGATCTCGGCCTGGCCTTCGGCGCTTTTCGCGCGGCCCTCGGCATGGGCATACATGATGGCGAGCGCGTGGGTCTCGATCGCGGTCACGCCGTACAGCGCCCATTGCTCCATCAGCGCGTTTTCCGTTGCGTCGGCGGGGGCGAGCGGGCCGCCGGCCTTCCGGGCGATGTAGAGGTTCATCGCCAGCGATTCCGAAAGGACGAAATCACCATCGCGCAGCACCGGCACCGCGCCCGCGGGGCTGATCGACAGGAAACCGGGTGAAAGCGTGTTGAAGGGCGCGTCCTCGGCCGCCGGATCGGGCAGGCGATAGGCCTGCATCACCGGCACATGCTCGAACGCCATGTCGAGCTCGTTCAGGAGCCAGAAATTGCGCGAGGCGCGGCTGCGGTAGACGCCGTAGATGGTCAGCATGGTCTTCTCCCGGGCTTTATCGCCCCATCGGTAGCGCGAAGCGGAATGCGTGGGTAGCCCCCTTTGCTCTCTGCGCGAACGCCGACCGGAAAGATCGACCGGCCGGCTGACGAATATCAATGCCGCGGCCCGGACCCGCGCCAGACTGCGCTCATATTGCAGCAGAAGGAGGAAGAGATGTTCAGATCAATGACGTTCCCCGCCGTCTTGAGCGTAGCCATCAGTTTCGGCGCGGGCTTCGCGTCGGCGCAGGATGCATCGGTTGGGGCCGACATCTACCAGGACCGCTGTTCGGTGTGTCACGGTGATACTGGCGCGGGCGACGGGCTGGTAGGCGAGCTTTTCCAGCAAAAGCCGCGCAATCTGACGCATCTGGCCAAGGACAACGGTGGTGTGTTCCCGTTTAACGCCGTCTACAAGTCGATCGACGGGACGACGCAAATCCGGGGTCACGGCCGGTCGAACATGCCCGTCTGGGGTCGCTACTTCACGGCCGAAGAGATGGAGGATCCGGCTTCCAATCCGCGCGATGCGCGGGCCGTCACGCAAGGGCGTATTCTCGCCGTCGTCTATTTCCTGCAGTCGATCCAGGAGGAATAGATCGCGCCGGGTCGTGTGACCGGGCACGCCGGCTCTGGTGCCGCGCGGCGGGCTTTTCTGGCGCATCGCCGCGCGGCCGGGGCGTTTCGGAACAAGGTTTGGGCAACTTCCAATAGAGGGAAGAATGTTCAAGGTATTTGCGTGTGCGACCGCCGCTCTCATCCTTGGGCCGGTCGGGGGAATGGCGCAGACTGCGGAGGTCGGCCAGGAGATCTTCCTCGACCGCTGTTCGGTCTGCCATGGTGACGGCGGTGCCGGGGATGGGATGGTCGCGGCACTCTTCAGCGATACCGAGAAGCCGAAAGACCTCACTCAGATCGCCAAGAAGAACGGCGGCGTCTTCCCCTTCGACGCAGTTTATCAGGCGATCGACGGCCGGCGTGAGATCCGGGCCCACGGGTATTCCCGAATGCCCATATGGGGCGAATACTTCATGGAGGAGGCGATCGCCGATCCGACGCAGAATCCGAAGAACGCGAGGGCCGTGACGGAAGGCCGGATCCTCGCGGTCGTCTACTACCTGCAGACGATCCAGGGCGAATGATTGCATCACACGCCGCCATTTCTCTGCAAACTTGACCCGCATCAAGGTTTTCAGAGCCGAAATGTGACAGCGTTTCCCGGTTCGCACAGGAATGGAGAAGCGCGATGACGGAAGAGGTGACTCGTACGGCCAGTGAATCTGTGGACAGCGTGTCGCGCGCGGAGGCAGTCGGTGGCGGCGCGCACGCGGCACCGCCGCCCGTCAAGGCGCGCAAGTCGCACAATGGCGCGGCCGCGCAGGGTCCGAAGTCCTTTCCTGTCGTCAATGCCGATGCCATTCGCCATGCGTTCGAAACGGGAAGCTACCCCTACGGGCGCAAGATGGCGCGCAAGGATTACGAGGCCGAGAAGGCGCAGCTGCAGGCCGAACTCCTGAAGGTCCAGAAATGGGCGCAGGAGACGGGGCAGAAGTTCGTCATCCTCTTCGAGGGCCGCGACGCCGCCGGTAAGGGCGGCACCATCAAGCGCTTCATGGAGCATCTCAATCCGCGCTTCGCCAGGGTCGTGGCGCTCAACAAGCCGTCGGACGAGGAGAAGGGCCAGTGGTTCTTCCAACGCTATATCGAGCATCTGCCGACCGCCGGCGAAATGGTCTTCTATGACCGCTCCTGGTACAACCGCGCCGGGGTCGAGCGGGTCATGGGGTTCTGTTCGCCGACCGATTACCTCGAATTCATGCGCCAGGTGCCGGAGTTGGAGCGGATGCTCGTCCGGTCGGGGATCCGGCTTTACAAGTACTGGTTCTCGGTCACCCAGGATGAACAGCGCCGCCGGTTCGAGAGCCGCGAGACCGATCCGCTGAAGCGCTGGAAACTCAGCCCGATCGACAAGGCGAGCCTCGACAAGTGGGACGATTATACCGAGGCGAAGGAGGCGATGTTCTTCTACACCGACACCGCCGACGCGCCGTGGACCATCGTCAAGTCGAACGACAAGAAGCGGGCGCGGCTCAACTGCATGCGGCACTTCCTCTCCTCGCTCGACTATCCCGACAAGGATCCGGAGATCGCACAGGCGCCCGATCCACTGATCGTCGGCCGGGCGAGTCATGTCGTGCACGGGGCCGAGCATATCCTCGGCGCGTCGCTCCATCCTGATCTGCGGCGCGGCAGCCATACGGCGGATGAGGCGGGCGCCAGCGGGCCGGCGTCTGTGGCGTCGCGGCGGAGGAAGGCCCAGCCGGCCAAGCGGCCTGCCGCCGGCAAGACGCCTTCCGACGCCTGATAATTCAACGACGGTCTGGCGAGGCGTGCCCAACTTGTGGGCAATCGCTGGCCACATCGGAGCGCAAATGGCAGGTTTGTGCCGATTGCGGGAGTTGGGTATTTCCGATCTTCGGGTCAGCGCCCACCTTTTTTCTGCGTTGCGGCAATGCGAGCGCAGAAATCTGGGTGACTGTCATGCGGACAAAGAACGTGCCTGGCCTTGTCCTCTTGGCCCGTCCGCCGCTCCGGGAAGACTGGCGCGATCAGTTGCGCGATCACCTTCTGCGGCTCGGCCCGGAGTCGCGGTTCAACCGGTTCCTCGGCTGGACGTCGGATGACGCGATCCTGCGCTATGTCGACACGATCGGCCCGGAACTCGTGATCGAGGCGCGGATCGCCGGGCACCGCTGCGGTCTTGCCGAACTTCACCTCCGCAAAAGCCACCGGCCGATGGCCGAGATCGCGCTGTCGGTGGAGGACGATTGGCAACGGCTCGGCATCGGGGCCGCACTCTTCGACAAGGCCTTGCGCGAATCCCGCATCAGGGGGGTCTGGGAGATCTGGATCTTCCATCTCAAGTCCAACCTCGCAATCCGCAGGATCACCGAGCGGGCAGGATTCACCAGGATGACGGACGACGATCCGTCGGTCGTGCGTGCCCGTATCGGCCGGCCGCTGTGCACCGACGCGGAAGCCGACCGTTATGGCGCGGAACTGGGGCCGCTCCGGTGACGGCGGGCTCTGGACCTTGTCAAGCGCCGGGCGTAAGGCTCCGGGATGAGGGAGAGGACGACATATGCGGCCCATGGCCGGGCGCTCCTGGCACTGGGGCTACCGCTCATCGGCTCGAACCTCGCGCAGATGGCGCTGCATGTCACCGACACGGTGATGGTGGGCTGGTACGGGGTGACGGAACTGGCCGCCGTCGTCCTCGGCGCCTCAACCTTCTTCATCCTCTTCATCCTCGGTTCGGGATTTGCCCAGGCGGTGATGCCGATGGTGGCCTCGGCGCTCGGGCGCGGGGACGAGACGCAGGTGCGCCGCGACACCCGGATGGGGCTCTGGCTGTCGATCCTGTACGGAGTCGCGATCTATCCCGCGATGTTCTGGTCGGGGCCGATTCTGCGCGCGCTCGGGCAGGCGGACGAGGTGGCCGCGCTTGGCCAGGACTATCTGCGTATCGCCGGGGCGGGGATGGTGCCGGCGCTCCTGATCATGGCGCTGAAAAGCTACCTCTCGGCGCTTGAACGCGCAGCCGTCGTGCTCTGGGCGACGCTGGCGGGGGTGGTGCTGAACATCGCGCTGAACTGGGCGCTGATCTTCGGGAATTGGGGGGCGCCGGAGCTTGGCGTCAAAGGGGCGGCCATCGCGTCGGTCGGCACTCAGATCCTGACCCTTGGCGTGATGGCAATTTACGCCGAAACGCACCCCGCCTTGCGCCGGTTCCACCTTTTCCAGCGATTCTGGCGGCCGGATTGGCCGGCCTTCCACCAGGTCTACCGGCTCGGCTGGCCGATCGGTCTGACGGGGCTCTTCGAGGGCGGCCTCTTCGAGGCGGCGGCGCTGATGATGGGTTGGATCGGCACGATGGAACTTGCCGCCCACGGCATCGCGCTCGAGCTTGCGGCGATCACGTTCATGGCTCATCTCGGCCTGTCGAACGCCGCAACGGTGCGGGCGGGCCGGGCGCAGGGCGAAGGGGATCCCGTGGCGCTGAAGGATGGGGCACTGACGGCGATCGGGCTGTCGCTGGCCGTGGCGAGCGTGGTGATCGTTATCTTCCTCGCCGTGCCAGAACCGATGATCCGGCTGTTTCTCGACCCCGCGAACCCTCAGGCGCCCGCCATCACTGCCTACGCGGCGACGCTTCTCGCCGTCGCGGCACTCTTCCAATTGGCTGACAGCGCCCAGGTCATGGCGCTCGGTCTCCTGCGCGGCGTGCAGGATACCCGCGTGCCGATGGTCATCGCCTCGGTCAGCTACTGGCTGATCGGCATCCCGGCAAGCTACGCGCTAGCCTTCCCACTCGGATTTGGTGGCACCGGCCTCTGGCTCGGCCTTGTCGTCGGGCTCGCGGTTGCGGCGGTGTTGCTGATGGCGCGGTTCTGGGGGCGGTGGGGCAGGGTGGCTCCGCTCATCGGCTGAAATCGGCAGGTATCCAAATGAGACGCCTTGCCGCGTCACGCTTTCGGATTGCCGCGCCTGCCGCATGGCGGAACGGGGGCGTTCCGCCCCGAAACCTCCTCCGTAAGCAACTCGAGCCCCAAGCCGAACGCGGGGGCGAGATGTCTCTTGGCGCCCTACAGGGCACCGCAACATGAAAACGGCCGGTTGCCGGCGAAAGGGCCGTCAGGACGGTTCGCCGGCACCCTGCATAAGCCGCTCGGATTTCTTGCGAACCAGGACCGAGCGCAGGTCGTGCATCGCGAGGAGAAGCGCGTCCGTCACTTCGTCGAGTTGCTGATCCGTTGCCTTCGACTGCGCCCACTGCGTCGTCAGGTTGAGGTAATCGATCGCACGATGGATATCATCGATATCGCGCTTGGCCAAAAGGTCCTGGCGGGCCTTCATCCAGTCGCGAATGGTGCGCATGTCTTCGGCCGAAAGCTTGCGCTCGCCATGCGGCTTGATCTCGCCGTTCTTCACGTTGACGAGGGCGATCTGATCCATCTCGATCCGCCGCTGGCGGTTTTCGGTGTCGACACGAAAGACCGCCGCGCCGTTTTCGCGGATCCGGAAATAGTAGTCCGGCAGATCGCCCGCCATGCCTCTCCCTCAGCGCAATCCGGCGCAGAACGCCTGAATCCGGCGGCAGGCCTCTTCCAGCGCCGCGTCCGAGGTAGCGTAGCTGACGCGGAAGTTCGGCGAAAGCCCGAAGGCCGCGCCGAAGACCACGGCGACGCCTGTCTCTTCCAGAAGTGCTGTGGCGAAGTCCTCGTCATTCCCGATCTTCGCGCCGCCGGTCGAGGTCTTCCCGATGCAGCCCGCGATGTCGGGATAGACGTAGAAGGCGCCCTCGGGCCGCGGACACTTGATGCCCTTGGCCTGGTTCAGCATCGACACGACGAGGTCGCGGCGGCGCTGAAAGGTCTTCTTGTTCTCGTCCAGAAAGCCCTGCGGGCCGTTCAACGCCTCGACAGCGGCGTATTGCGCGATCGAGCAGGGGTTCGACGTCGACTGCGACTGGATCGTGCCCATCGCCTTGATGAGTTCCACCGGGCCCGCCGCGTAGCCGATCCGCCAACCGGTCATCGCATAGGCCTTCGACACGCCGTTGCAGGTCAGCGTGCGGTCGTAAAGGCCCGGTTCCACCTGAGCGGGGCTGACGAACTCGAAATCGTCGAAGACGAGGTGTTCGTACATGTCGTCCGACATGACCCAGACATACGGGTGCTTCATCAGGACGTCGGTCAGTGCCTTCAACTCGTCCCGCGTGTAGCCCGCGCCGGTCGGGTTCGAGGGTGAGTTGAAGATGAACCACTTGGTCTTCGGCGTGATCGCGGCGTCGAGCTTTTCCGGCGTCAGCTTGAAATTCGTCTCGATCCCGCATTCCACGGCCACGGGCGTCCCGCCGGCCAGAAGCACCATGTCGGGATAACTCACCCAGTAGGGCGCGGGGATGATGACCTCGTCGCCGGGGTTACAGGTGGCCATGAGCGCGTTGTAGAGCGTCTGCTTGCCGCCGGTGCCGACCGTGATCTGGTTCGGCTTGTAGCTCAGCCCGTTCTCGCGCTTGAACTTGGCGCAGATCGCCTCTTTCAGTTCCGGGATGCCGTCGACGGCAGTGTATTTCGTCTTGCCCTCGTCGATCGCGCGCTTCGCGGCGTCCTTGATGTTCTGGGGCGTGTCGAAATCCGGCTCGCCCGCGCCGAGGCCGATGACGTCCTTCCCGGCGGCCTTCAACTCCCGCGCCTTGTTGGTCACCGCGATCGTCGGCGACGGTTTGACGCGGGACAGCGTGTCGGAAATGAACGGCATTGGTCGGAACTCCGGTTTGTAATCGCCGGGGCCATGTCTTAGATTGCGGGCCCGTCCCATTCAAGCGACTTCAAGACCGAGAATTCAGGAAGGATCCCCGATGACCATCGAAGCCCCGGAAAAGACCGCCGAGCAGACCGATAACTGGTACAGCGAGGAAACCGCGACCTTCGGAGACCGTCTCGCCGGTGCCAGAGAGGCGATGGGCCTCACCCAGAAGGAATTGGCCCAGCGGCTTGGCGTCCGCACCAAGGTCATAGAAGGCTGGGAGGAAGACCTGAAGGAGCCGCGCGCCAACCGGTTGCAGATGCTTGCCGGCATGCTCAACGTCTCGCTCATGTGGCTCCTGACCGGCGAGGGCGACGGGATCGACGCGCCGGACATGCAGCCGGCGATGTCGGCCGAGAGCGCCGCGCTCTTGCCGGAGATCCGTCAGATCCGGACCGAGATGAGCGATCTCGCGGAACGGCTCGGCCGGCTCGAATCCCGGCTTCGCCTTGCGCTGACGAGCGAGGCTGCATGACAGAAGATGCAGCCAACCGGCTCAAGCGCATGACGATGCGGTCCTGGCGACGGGGCACCAAGGAGATGGACCTGATCCTTGGCCCCTTTGCCGACACCCGCCTTGCCGGGTTCTCGCCCGACGCGCTGGACCTTTACGACACGCTCCTGGGCGAGAATGACCAGGACATCTATCCTTGGATCACCGGCGCGGTGGCTCCGCCCGCGCGCTTTGCGGGCCTCATCGCCGAGATCGGCGATTTTGCTCGCGCGGCGCGCAAATCTGCGTCCTGATCCGGCGTTTCGGACAGTTTAACCGAACATTTGCCCTTTTCGCCCAATCTGCCCCTCGGGCAACGCAGGAGGCGGAGAGAGAGATGACCCTTCACGCAACCGTTGAGGATCGCCCCCGCGAGGGCATGATGGAGCACTATCTGGAGACGCTCGGCCTGGTGGAACGGCTTCACCGGCTGCTTCTCGACGTGATCAAGGACGAATTCGAGCGGCTCGGCCAGATCGAGATCAACGCGGTGCAGGCGCTGCTGCTGTTCAATATCGGCGAACACGAGGTGACGGCGGGCGAGTTGAAAAGCCGCGGCTACTACCAGGGCTCGAATGTCAGCTACAACCTGAAGAAGCTGGTCGAGGCCGGCTACATGCATCACGAGCGCTGCGAGGTCGACCGACGCTCGGTCCGGGTGCGGCTGACGGCAAAGGGCCGGGCGGTGCGCGACGCGGTCTCGACGCTCTTCCGGCGCCATGCCGAGGTGTTGGAGACCCGCGGGGTGATCGGCTTTTCCGGCGTCGACGATGTCACGGTGCTGTTGAAGCGGCTGGAACGGTTCTGGACGGACCAGATCCGCTATATCTACTGAGCAGGACTTCGGCTTTGGGGTATGGGCGGTGTTCGGCCCGTCCTGCCGTCGCTTGCGCCCGTCGGGTCGCCGCAAAGGCGGTGTCCCCGATAGAATGGGCGCCGGACCTGGGCACGGCCTTGCATCGAAGATGTGGTGAAAACGCGCCCGGTGGCCGGGATCTAGTCCCCCGCTACGTGGGAGCGATAAAGGCACGGCGCCCGCGCCGCATACGGTATGGATCCGGATGACGACGGGACCGGCGACAGACCCCTTCCTGCAATCATCCTCCGCTGTCAGGAAATGCGCCCCATTCTTTCCCTTCTGAACGACTGCGCCAGCCTACCGGCGGCCGCACAATCAACGGTTCGTCAGGCCGTCATCCCGGCAGGTTCGCCTGGCCGAGCCGGCCAAGCAACTGCTCGCTCAACTCCTTCTCCAGCTTGCGGCGGATGGCATGGGGGAAGTCGTCCTCGGTCCGGGCAATCTCGACAAAGGCGCCCTGGCCCCGGATCACGCGGGCGCGGTAGTAGTGCGCGATGTCGGCCTCGTGCCCGCCGATCGGCAGGCCGTTGACGAGCAGGTCGCCGAACTCCTCGCGTGCATAGACCTCCTCGGGGGTGCGCCCGTCATTGGACCGGCCGTCGCCGGAGATGTCGAGCGTATGCGTCATGCAGGCGGGGGCCCGTGCCATCAACGCGCGCCCATAGTCGAGCGCGGCGCCGAGGCCCGTCGGCAGGAAATCAGCCTCGCGATCATGTGCCGTCACCGCGGCGATGATGCGGGCGAGGTCGGCCTCGCTGCCAACCAGCGTCCAGTCCACGATCATGTCCTGATGCGCCTGTCCCGACCATTCGTAGACGGCGAAGGCGACGCGGTCGTCGGGCTTGAGGAACGCATCGACGATCGCCGGATCGGAGAGCGCGGCCGCCAGCCCCTGCTTCTGGATCGCATAGTCGCGTTCATCGACCGAGCGCGACACGTCGATCCCGAGCGCGAGAGCAAGCCTGCATGCAGCGTCCGCGGGCGCGGCGAAAGAGGCGAGGATCAGTGCTTCGCGGATCATCCTTTCCCCCCGGAAGGGAGAGAGCCGATCACCGGTCCCTGCAACTCGCGCAAGAGCTTCACGCGCATCGCGCGCTCATAGTCGCGGAACCCGTCCGCCTCGATCACGAAGGCGCCGGGCCCGTGGATCAGCTCGGTCCGGTAGTACTCCGCCACTCCGGCCTCGCCCCCGGCGATGGCCAGCCCGTTCACCGTCACCCCTGAAAAGGCATAGGCGCGGTAGGCAGAGCCGGGCGGGAAGCCTTCGTTGTTGCGCCCGTCGCCCGAGACGTCGAGCGTGCGGGCGTCGCAATCGGGACCGGTGTCAAAGAGCCTCGCCGCATGACCCAGGGCGTAGCCGAGGGCCGTCGGCATATCGTCCCGGCTCCGCTCGCTGCCCGCCAGGACCCCGGCCGCCAGCGCCAGATCGTCCTGCGAGGCGATGTCGAGCCAGTCGACCAGACCCGCCTGTGCATAGGGTCCGCTCCATTCGAAGATGCCGAGCGAGACGCCGCGCTCCGGATCGGCGAGGAACGCATCGACCACGGCCGGATCGAGAAGCGCCCGCGCCAGCCCGCCCCGCTGCAACGCGTCTTCGCGCGGATCGACCGAGGCCGAGACGTCGAGCGCCAGCAGCAAGGCCAGCCGGCACTCCGCCGCCACCGGCGAAGCCGCGAGGATGAGAAGTGCGGCGAGCGCCTTCACCAATGCCCGGTATTCTCCATGCTGGCCCAGGGTTCCGCCGGTGCCAGCGAGGCCCCCTTCTGCAACAGCTCCACCGACACGTTGTCGGGTGAGCGCACGAACGCCATATGCCCGTCGCGCGGCGGCCGGTTGATCACCACGCCATTGGCCTGAAGATTGGCGCAGGTGGTATAGATGTCGTCGACCTCGTAGGCCAGATGCCCGAAATGCCGGCTGTCCGAGGGCAGCCCGTCGTCGCCGTCCCAGTTGTAGGTCAGCTCGATCGGGCATTCATGCTGCCCCGGCGGCGCCATGAAGACGAGCGTGAAGCGCCCGCCCTCGTTGTCGTAGCGCCGCGTCTCCTCCAGCCCCAGCAGCCGATAGAACGCCATCGACTTCTCCAGGTCCTTCACGCGCACCATCGTGTGCAGATATTTCAACGCCATCTCAATCCTCCTGTCGGCCATTGTCGCGGAGCCTACCAGCCCGCCGCCATCACCGCCAAGCGCCGCGTCCGCACATTTCCGCGCGCCCCGACAAAAAATCCTGGTGCACACTGTCTATCGTAGTGTCCCGGCTTGCCGCCCATAGATATAGTAGGCACGATTCGCGACACCGGAGGAGAGCGCCATGACCCTGACCCCTGAACAGCAGGCTGAGATCGCCGAGGCCCGCAGCCAGACGCACAAGACCCTCCGCGCCACCTCCGAGGGCATGGAAAAGCACCTCTACGTCGCGCACGAAGTGCTCGACCACGGGCTTGTCCGCGTCATCGACTACATGGGCGACGACGCCGCGATCTGCCAGGCCGCGCGCGTCAGCTATGGGCGCGGCACCAAGGCCGTGTCGAACGACGAGGGGCTGATCCGCTACCTCATGCGCCACTGGCACTCGACCCCGTTCGAGATGTGCGAGGTCAAGTTCCACGTCAAGCTTCCGGTCTTCGTCGCCCGCCAGTGGATCCGCCACCGCACCGCCAACGTGAACGAATACTCCGCCCGCTACTCGATCCTCGACCGCGAATTCTACATCCCCGCGCCGGAACATCTCGCCGCGCAATCGACGGTGAACAATCAGGGCAGGGGGGAGTTGTTGCAGGGCGAAGAGGCGCAGCGCGTCCTCGACATCCTGCGCGACGACGCCACGCGGGCCTATGACCATTACGAGGATATGCTGTCGCAGGACGGGCAAAAGGGCCTTGCCCGCGAACTCGCCCGCATGAACCTGCCCGCCAATGTCTATACGCAATGGTACTGGAAGGTCGATCTGCACAACCTCTTCCATTTCCTGCGCCTGCGCGCCGACGCCCACGCCCAATACGAGATTCGCGCCTATGCCGAGGTGATGTGCGAGATCGTGCGGGACTGGGTGCCGCTGGCCTTTGGCGCGTTCGAGGACTACCGGATGGGCGGGGCGAACCTGTCGGCGAAAGGCGTCGAGGTGCTGAAGCGGCGGTTGGCCGGAGAGGTGGTGACGCAGGAGAATTCCGGCATGAGCAAGGGCGAATGGCGGGAGTTTGAGGGCGTTTGGGGGTGAATGATTTCCAGTCACTATTTGATATAAGCGACATAGCAAAAGTCGCTATCGCGGTGAGCTCGTTGGCGCCGGGATTTTTAATCGCATTTGTTCGATCAGCCTTCATTACAGGCAGGATCAAGCTCGTCAGCGAGACAATGATGGAGTATGTAGTGGCATCCGCCATCTACTACTCATTTGCAGCACCAATATTCTTTTCAGTATCTAGCTTCAGTTGGTTCAACGTATTTTTGCTTCTATTCGGCGCACCCGCACTGCTTGGCCTTGCCGCAGGCGTAACGAGTCAAAAGGGCGTTATTGGTAAGTTATTCGGCTGTTTAGGGCTGAAGATCGCGCACCCAATGCCTACTTCATGGGATTTTCTGTTTGGAAATCTAAAATCAGGAAGCTGGGTCGTAGTCACACTAAAAAACCATGAAAGAGTTTTTGGTTTTTTTGGAGGTGCATCATTCGCGGCGTCAGATCTTTCTCGTCGTGATCTGTTTATTGAGGACATTAGAGATAGTAACTGGGGCCAAATTGAAAAAGATGGGCGCGCGCGTGGATTATGGGTTTCGGAGGAAGAAATCTGTATGGTCGAAATAATAACGGATGAGGTGAAAAGGTGAGTAAGAACTCTACAGGTGGAAAGGGTGGTTCACAAAGTGGCGCAAGGCCACTGCCGGCGACCAAACCCTCAAGCGGAAACGGTGGAAACATTCAAAGGGGCTACCAGGGAGGTTACCAAGCGCCTTCAAGCGGTGGGGGATCGAATCCGCCAACTCCCGGCTCCGGTGTTAACCCCAAGAAGTAAACAACCACCAAGCGTAGCAAGCCGTAGGGTGCGTACTCGCACGCACCATGCCCGATGCTGATTGGCGCGTGAAGTTACGCACCCTACACGTCCCCCACTCCCGCCCGGCTCGCTTGCGAAGCGGGTAGCGCCCGCCCCTCTCCCCGGGGAGGGCGCTTCTCGCCTACCCCGAGGGTCGGGCGCTGCCCTCCGTTCCGAAGCAGGCCGCCGAAGACAGTTCACTCCCCCTCAATAGGCCGCCGCAAAGGCCTCTGCCTTCAGCGATGCCACGAGGTCGGGATTGTCCTTTTCCCAATCCTTGAACCGCAGATAGGCCGTCTGCATCGTCAGCGCGTGGTCGCGGGGCGCGAGGGTTGGCAGCGCCTGCCGTTCCTCGTCGCTCAGGAAATGGACCTTCACCGTCTCGTAGACCCGGGAACAGCGCAGGATGTCGGTTGCGCTGAGGCGGCCCTGAATCGCGGCCTGATCGCAGGCGTAGTAAAGTGCGGCAACAAACATGAAATCGGTCACAATAGTCCCCCTTCCGAAAAAGTGGGGTCCTTGGGTCACTAC